>JALHPA010000157.1 GCA_022842745.1 Pirellulales bacterium | reverse complement strand
ACGCTTGGCTCCCGGGCAGGGCCGTTCAATTCGTGAACTCCGTCGCTCGTCACCAGTCCGATCGACCAGATTCCCTTGCGGGGATACTCAACCGCCACCACCCGCTTGTAATGCACCTGGTGATTGATGAAGACGAAATTGGTCACTTTCTTCACCGACCCATACACCGACCGGACCAGCGGCAAGTGATGGATTCCCCGATCGAGAAAGTCCCCAAATCCGACCGCCAGCAACTTCCCCAGCAAATACAGCACCAGCACAAACGCGCACAGAAACACCGGCAGCACTGTGCTCCGCTGCAAATACCGCTCGCGCACGTACCGGCGGTACACCGCGTTGGGCCGCGTCGGTATCGGCTCGTAGGGCACGTTATTGCGCAACCAGGTCACTACCTCTTCCGGTACGTATTGCCCGTTCGCCAGCCGCACGAACGGCTGCGAGTCAAACACCAGGACATTCTCCCCGGCGGCCGTTCCCGGGGGTGGATCGCGCACCTCCCGCAGGGACCACACGAGCGTTTCGACGGCTGCATCCTCGACCGGCTTCAGCAAATAGACTTCGACGGTGCCCCAAATCCACAACAGAATCACAATCGTCAAAACCGGCGGCAGCGCCAGCGCGAGTCCACGCACCACAGTCCGGCGGAACCGGGTTCTGCGTGCGTTCGCGGGGGGCGGGAGAATGGCATCGTCGGTCATCGCCCCATTGTCGGCACCGGTCCGCCCCGCGACAAGGACGCCCCGAAAAGGCCGAGATTCTCCGAGACCGAACCGGGTCGCGGCGGTTGAGTGCCGTCTCGCCGGAGGCTATCATCATCCTGCGAATCGCGTTTACGGGGGACTGCCGCCGATTCGCTCCCACCGCGTACACTACAGGAGGTTTCTCATGGCTTTGCGTCCTTGGATGTCGCCCCTTGCTGCGTTCGCCTATGCGGTGTTTTCGCTGATTGAAGTCTGTGCGCTCGCCGCCGAACCACCCGCCGCCACCCCAGCTTCAAAACCCATGACCTTGCAGAGCACGTTATTGGACCGTACCCCCTCCGGTGAACCGGTGATGGTCTACACGTTGGGCAATGGCCGGGGGGTCACGGTCAAGCTCATTAGCTACGGCGCCGCCATCCAGTCTGTCGTCGTGCCCGACCGCGACGGCAAGCCAGTGAGCGTTAATTGGGGTTTTGACAAGCTGGAAGGCTATTTGAAGCACGGCGCTCACTTCGGCTGCACGGTCGGCCGCTTCGCGAACCGGATCGCCAAGGGCAAATTCAAGCTCGACGGCAAGGAATACACCCTGGCCACCAACAACGGTCCGAACCACCTCCACGGCGGGCCCAATGGCTTCGATCGCGTCGTGTGGAAGTCTTCCAGCCAAATGACCGATCGCGGGCCAAGCGTCCGCTTCGAATACCGGAGCAAGGATGGCGAAGAGGGCTACCCCGGAAATCTCGATGTGACCGTCGTCTATACGCTCACGCGAGACAACGAGCTCGAAATCGATTACTCGGCCAAAACCGACAAGCCCACCGTCCTCAATCTCACCAACCACGCCTATTGGAACCTCGGCGGCGTCGGCTCCGGTCAGGTGCTCGATACGGAGCTTATGTTGAATTCGGACAAGTATCTCGATGTGGACGATACTCTGATCCCCACCGGCAAGCAGAACGATGCAAACGGACCGATGGACTTCACCAAGCCGAAGGCGATCGGCGCGGACATTGGCAAGCTCAAGGAAGGAAAAGAGAACGGCGGCTACGACCATTGCTTTGTCTTGCGCAAAAGCGGCCTGAAGCACTTCGCCCCGGAATTGGCCTCCCGCGCCAAGTCGCCCAAGACCGGCATCACGATGGATATCCTCACCACTGAGCCATCGATCCAGTTTTACACCGGCAACTTCCTCAATGGCGATCCGGCCAATGCCGGGGCCAAGCAGCATGAGGCGTTTTGCTTGGAGACCCAGCATTATCCCGACTCCCCCAACCATCCCGAATTTCCCACCACGGTCCTCAAGCCCAACGAAACGTACCGGCAGATCACCGTGCATAAGTTCGGCGCGGAGAAGTAGAATGACTTGGTTCGTGCGATACGCGATTGCGTTTGGGTCGATTGCCTGGATGTGCCCCGGCGGCCCAAGGGACGCCGCCGGCGCCGCTCCCGCCCAGATCGAGTTCAATCGCGACATCCGCCCGTTGCTGTCGCAGAACTGCTTCGTCTGCCACGGTCCCGACAAAAACGAAAGGCAAGCCGACCTGCGGCTTGACACCAAGGAAGGCCTGTTCTCGGCCGTCGAGGACCGCACTCCGGTCGTTCCGCACAAGCCGGACGGCAGCGAGCTGCTCCGCCGCATATCCTCGACCGATGCCGACGAACGAATGCCCCCCGCCGACAGCGGCAAAAAGCTTGCTCCCCGCGAGATTGAATTGATCCGCGCGTGGATCGAACAGGGGGCGCCCTGGCAAGGGCACTGGGCCTATTTGCCGGTGGCCCGGCCCTCGTTGCCGCTTCCATCGGGCGGGAATGGGGCCTCCTCGGCGACCTCTCCCATCGATCTGCTGCTTTCCCCGCAACTCCAAGCGCTCGGCCTGACCCCGGCCCCTCGGACCGACAAACGCACGCTCATTCGCCGGCTACATGCCGACCTGGTCGGTCTCCCTCCGTCGATCGAGGAGGTCGAAGCTTTCGTCCACGATCCCGCCCCCGATGCCTACGAAAAACTGGTTGATCGCCTCCTGGCCTCGCCCCATTTTGGCGAGCGGATGGCGATCTTCTGGCTCGATCTCGTCCGCTTCGCCGATACCATCGGCTATCACAGCGACAACCCGCGAAATATCGCCCCGTATCGCGATACCGTGATCCGAGCTTTCAACGCCAACCAACGTTTTGACCAGTTCACGGTCGAACAGTTGGCCGGCGACCTGCTCCCCAATCCCACGCCGCAGCAGTTGGTCGCCTCCGGCTACCATCGCCTGCTCATGACCACCGAGGAAGGGGGCGCGCAACCCAAGGAGTACGCCGCGAAATACCTGGCCGACCGCGTGCGCAACGTCGCCGCCGTCTGGCTGGGGGCGACGATGGGCTGCGCCGAGTGCCACGACCACAAGTTCGACCCATATACAACACGCGATTTCTATAGTCTCGCCGCCTTCTTTGCCGACGTCCGCGAGGCCGACGTCGGCCGCCGCGAGCCGGGCATGCTCCTCCCCACCCCCGACCAGGCCGCCCGGCTCAAGGAACTCGATGATCAACGGGCGGCGCTTCAAGCAAAATTGGATACCGACACGCCCGAGTTGACCGCGGCGCAAGCGGAATGGGAACGATCCGTACTTGCTCCCGCCGACAAGGCCCCCGAAAAAGCCGCGGACCAAAAACCGGCCCCGGCGTCCGCAGAAAGTCCGCAAACCGGCCAACAACCGTCTCCCGAGAAGAAAGTCCCGCCCCCCCCGGCGCCTATATTGGCTCTGTTGGCGATCCAACCCGAACAGCGCAGCGCCGAACAAAAGGGCCAACTGGCGGCCCATTACCGGTCGATCGCTCCGTTGCTCGATCCCGTGCGGGCGGAGCTGGCCGCGGTCGACAAATCGAAGCAGGAATTGGAAGCCCAAATCCCCCGTTCGCTCGTCGTCCATCGCGATGAACCTCGAACCGTACGGGTTCTGCCGCGCGGAAACTGGCTCGACGAAACGGGACCCGTGGTCCAGCCCGCCGTTCCGTCGTTCCTTGCTCCGCCGCTGGAAGTGACCGGTCGTCGAGCCAATCGCCTCGACCTCGCCCGCTGGTTGACCAGCCCCTCCCATCCGCTGCCCGCGCGCGTCTTCGTCAATCGCATTTGGAAGCAGTTTTTCGGCCAGGGAATCTCGCGTTCGCTCGAGGATTTCGGCGCACAAGGAGAATGGCCCGGCAACCAGGCCCTGCTGGACTGGCTGGCCTCCGAGTTCATTGCCAGCGGTTGGGACGTGAAACACCTGATCCGGCAGATCGTCCTTTCCGATGCTTACCAGCGTTCATCGGTTCCCGCGCAAGACCATCTGCGTCTCGATCCGCAGAATCGGCTTTTTGCTCGCCAAGCGAGATTCCGCCTCGATGCCGAATGGGTCCGTGACCAGGCCCTCGCCGTCAGCGGATTGCTGGTGAAAAAAATCGGCGGCGAAAGCGCCAAGCCCTATCAGCCCGCAGGATATTGGGACTTCTTGAACTTCCCCACCCGCACCTGGCAAGCGGACAGTGGCGAGAACCAATACCGCCGCGGGCTTTACACCTTCTGGCAGCGGACGTTTCCTCACCCCAGCCTGCTGGCGTTCGACGCTCCCACGCGCGAGGAGTGTACCGCGGAGCGGGTCCGCTCCAACGTCCCCCAGCAGGCGCTCGTCCTGCTCAATGATCCCACCTACATCGAAGCCGCGCGGGCATTCGCGGTCCGCATTCTAAAAGAAGGCGGAGATTCCGCGCCGGGCCGCATCGATTGGGCCTTCCGTTCCGCCTTGGGACGGCCCCCGTCCGCGGAGGAAAAGACGCTGATGACCGACCTTGTGGAGAAGCATCGCCAGAGATACCTCGACGATCGCCCGGCCGCCGAGCGGCTGCTCAAGGTCGGGCTGTTTTCCCCCTCGGAGCCGCTCGACCCCGCCGACCTGGCCGCCTGGACCTCGGCCGCTCGGGTTGTCTTGAATCTGCACGAGTTTATCACGCGCAACTGAGAGCTGCGCGTGGGGCTGCCGCGTTTACCATCGCGCCGGAGCCGCTGCCCCCGCCTCCGCCTCCGCGAAGTGCGGCGCTTTCGCGGCAGGCAATCCCGGCCCGTCGCCGAAGTAGTACTTCCGCGCGTCGGGATTGTTGAGCACTTCCTCGGCGGTCCCGTGGCAGAGCACCTGCCCTGCCCGGATCACGTAGCTCCGGTCGGTAATCGCCAGCGTTTCCCGCTCGCGGTGGTCGGTTATCAAGATCGAGATTCCACTCCTCGCCAACCCCTGGATGATCTGCTGAATGCTGTTGATCGTGACCGGATCGATCCCCGTGAACGGTTCGTCCAACAGGATGATTCGCGGCTCGCTGACCAGGCAGCGGGCAATCTCCAGCCGCCGTTTTTCTCCCCCGGAAATCACCATCGCCAGCGACTTGCGGATTTTGACAATGTCGAACTGCGTCAGCAATTCCTCGCAGCGGTGTCGGCGCTTTGCCGAATCGAAGCCGAGCATCTCCATCACCGCCAGCAAGTTTTGCTCGACCGTGAGTTTGCGAAAGACGCTCTGTTCTTGCGCCAGATAGCCCATTCCGCCGTCGCGCGCTCGCCGGTACATCGGCCAGTGCGTGACTTCGATCCCCCCTAGCGTCACCTTGCCGGCGTCCGGCTCGATCATGCCGCAGGTCATGCGAAAACTGGTGGTCTTGCCGGCCCCGTTCGGTCCCAGCAGCCCCACGATCTCCCCCTCGCTGACCTCGAAGTCCACGCCGTCCACGACCCGGCGCTTGCCGAACGTTTTGACCAGCCCCTGAACCTCTAGCAGTGGCGCCATCGATCCTCCTTGAACGAATGGGAATAACGAATGGGAACAATGCCCATCCGGTTGGCTAACGAATCCGCCGCATGCGCTCAAAATTGGGCCAAAACGGGATGGTGAATTCGTTGCCGCGAAATCGGAACGGAATCCCCCACTTGGCCGGCCAGGAATGCGGCCAATAGACGTAGTACGCCTTGCCGATCAGCAGCCGCCGCTCGACCGAGTGGACGGTGTCCCAGAGCCGGCTGTCCTTGCTGGCCGGGCTGTTGTCGCCCAGCATGAAAAACTGATCCCGATCGTCGTCGGCGCTATCCTCCAGTGTTATCTCCCCGTGCGGCTCACCGCGGTCCGAGGCAATCACGCGCCATTCCTCGGTGTAGTACACGTCCCGACGAATGTTCAAATGCGACACTTGCACGTCGGCGTTCTCCGTTAAAACACCCACGGGCGACAGATCGGTCGGACGGCCCAGCCCCGGCGCCAGTTCGATCGGCGTGGGCGAGTTCTCGCTGGCAGGATAAATGCCCTCGCCGGGAAACGCGATTCGTTCGCCGTCCACCATCAGGCTCAGTTGCCCGTCCACATTGGAAAATTGCAATTGATAGGTTCCCTCGGCGCTCACCTTGGTGCTAGCCGAGGCATTAAAATCCGGCGCGCCGACGATCGACAGCCGTGCTTCCCCGGTGGCCAGGTCAATCCGCGCTTGAAACGCCCGTCCCCCCTTCACCAGTTCCAGAGTCAGCGTGCCAGCGGCTTTGCGGACTTCCGCTTCCACGTTTAGTGCCAAGTCTCCGACAAAGTAACGCCCGGTCCCGCCGCCGTTGTACGCATAGGCATCCTTGATTAGCGAAGGATCGATCGATCCGGACAAGTTTCGTCCCTTTTCCACATCCCTCCACTGTTCGTCGGTAGGCACAAAATGCTGGTAGCGCAGCTCCGCCTTGCCCTCGGAATTGGAGGAAAACGACCGGGTGGATTCCTGGCTCGTCCAGCCGTTCCCGCCACCGCTCATGTCCTGCCACCGAGCTGGAAATCCCGCCTCGAGCAACTTCTCGACGACGAAATCGTTGTCGTACACGTTCTGCAGCATGGCCG
>JALHPA010000156.1 GCA_022842745.1 Pirellulales bacterium | reverse complement strand
ATCAGACGCCGTTGTCCAGCCCGTTGCGGATGACTAGTATCAAGTTAGGCCCGTTCGGGCTGCCATTCGATCAAAACCCTATTCTATGGCCATCGAAGTTCGCTGTCCCAACGGCCACAAGATCGTTTGCCCCGACGAAGGGGCCGGGCGCGCGGCAAAATGTCCGCGGTGCGCCGCGCCGTTTCGCATTCCATCGCAAGCCGCGAGCAATGGAGCCGAGGGGGGGCAACCGCTGGGTCTATCGCCCGATCCGGCGACTGGCGTTAAGCCCCCGTCAGGAATAAACCAGGAAAATCGACCCGTGGTCGCCCGACCGGCGGACACCGCGGGGGAGGATGGAACGGCGTTGGCGAGCGGCTCGAAAATCGGCGCCGCCAACTCTCCGGCGGGACCACCCGTGGAAGCGGATACTATTCTGTTCCTTTGCCCGAGCGGCCACAAGCTGAGCGGTCCCAAGCGATTGGCGGGGAAGACCGGCAAGTGCCCCCATTGCCAGGTGCGATTCGTGATTCCCTTGCCCGACGAGGGGCCCTGGGCAGAAGAGGGGGCGGAGGGCGAATCGCGCGGGGCGGAACCGAGCGATCCGGACGACGAAGTCCTGCACTACGACGAAGAGGAACTGGGACTGGCGCCGTTGGATGAGGATCGCTCGCGGATTGCGGGCGAAAAGAAAGCCGCTCCCCGTTCGCCCTCCCGCACCCAGGAGTCTCCCATCATGTTGCGAAGCGGCGGTTCCTCGGTTCGCCGGGACATGCATCCCCTGGCCGATCTGGTGGCGCGGATATGGGCCGAGCGGGAACAAGGCGCCGTCGTAGAATTGCACCTGGCCGGAGACGTGATCCTTATTCCCGAGTGGTTCGACCTGCCCCTGTCTCAGAAGTCACACGGCCTGTTTGCCGCGCAGGCGGCGGACGGAACCGTGACCATGACGATCGTCTCGTGGGATTCCGTCCAGCGGGTGGTCGTGCGGGGAGTCAGCTTTCTGCCCGACGGGATGTTTGAATAAGCGCCGATCCTTGCGCTTTACTGGGCGAAATTCCCCGGGGGGTCACTCGTCGTCGACGAGATCTCCCTCGCTGATCATCGTGAACCCCTTGGTGGCCAGGGTCTCCATGCCCATCTCGATATTGTCCACCATCAAGGCCACGGCCGGGCGGCCGTGCGGCCGGACGATCAGGGGGTAAGCCTGAACGATATTGACTTCGGCCTGGAGCAGCGCGGTGCAAACACTCAACAGCGGCTGGTCGCCGTCGGGAAGTTCGACGCCAATGAGGTCGCTTTCGATGAGCGCCAGTCCTGCCCGCTCGAGAATCTCCCGCCCCTGCTCCGGATGGCTGAGCAAGAGGCGCACAAACGAGCACTCGGCGGCGTCGGCGATCGAGAGGGCGACAATTTTTACTCGGCTCCCCTCGAAGCGGCGCACGACCTCCAACAATTGGCCGACGCGGTTCTCTAGAAACACGGTGAACTGCCGAATGCTCGGATAGTTACGCCCGCGCATCACCGCGAAATCGGTCGCTCCCCCTTCGCCAAAGCTCATGCTGGGATTCCGTTTCTACGCCCCGTGCGGCCCGCGATTGCCAGGGCTCCGCGCCCCAAAGTTGCTAGCAGGCCGAAGTATAGGACGCGGGAAGAAGGCGGTCAACTTTTTCCAGGAATCGCTGACTTGGCCGCTGCTGCCGATCGAAGATCGCCGGCGATTCGTTGCCGCGGCCGACGCGGCGGGATATATTCGCCTGCATCGACCCTGTTCCACGGCAATTTCTGGCACTCCTCTCATGACGCGCAACGATCAAGAACTTCCCGACACCGACCATGCAACCGTTTCCCGCCGGGCACTGCTGGCGACGGCAGGCGTCGCGGCCCTGGCGGTCTCGGGCCAGCCCGCGGTGGCCGAAGAGGGCAACTACCGGGTCGCCAACGGCCGCATTCAACAATCGGTCGTCCACTGGTGCTTCCAGCCGATGACGGTGGAGGCCTTGGCGGCGGCTGCCGCGCGGATGGGGCTGAAGTCGGTGGAGCTGGTGGCGCCGCGGGATTGGCCGACGCTCAAGAAACATGGCCTGGCATGCGCGATCAGCCCCAGCCACGGGTTTGCCAAGGGATTCGCCCATACGGAAGAGCACGCCGAGTGCCTGGCCGCCCTGCACGAGAGCATCGACGCGACCAGCGAGGCCGGATTTCCCAGCGTGATCACGTTCTCTGGCTTCCGCCGCGGTTTGGATATGGATGTGGGCCAAAAGAACATGGTCGAGGGGCTGAAGAAGATCGTCGGGCACGCGGAAAAGAAGCGGGTCACGCTCTGCCTGGAAATGCTTAACTCGCGCGTCGCCACCGAGATGAAGGGGCATCCGGACTACATGTGCGACTCGATCGAATGGGGCGTCGAAATCTGCAAGCGAGTCGGCAGCGAGCGGCTGAAGATGCTGTTCGACATTTACCACGTGCAGATCATGCAGGGAGACGTGATCGCCCGTATCAAGCAGTTCCACGATTACATCGGCCATTACCATACCGCCGGCAACCCGGGCCGCAACGAAATCGACGATACGCAAGAGATCAACTATCCGCCGATCATGCGGGCGATTTTGGAGACAGGGTACAAGGGGTACGTCGGACAAGAATTCATTCCGACCCGCAAGGACCCGATCGCATCCTTGGGACAGGGCGTGCGGTTGTGTGACGTGTAGGCGACCGCCATTTCGGGGTGTTTTCGACTCCGTCTGCCGACCGGCTGGGCGTGCCGGGGCGCGGAGACGCCCGTTTAGCACGCCCCGGCCAAGGAGCGCCCGAACAGCCGCCGCGCTTGGAGCATGATTGTGCCCACTGCTTCGTCGAGCGAAAACTGTCGATCGACGCCTCCCTCGACGTAGGCGACCTTGTTCATTCCGTACACGTCGGACGAGTCCTCATCCTGGCCCAGTACGTATCCCCCGGCGGCGCGAATCGCCTTGCAGCCGTCGGCGCCGTCGCGTCCCATTCCGGTCATTACGATTCCCAAGCAGCGGTTGCCGAAGATTTCGGCCGCATCTTTCATCATCACATCGACCGATGGTCGGTGTCCGCTCACGGGGTCGCTATCGACGATCGTGATTTTGGCGCTGCGGCCGGATTTCTCCAGGCGCAAGTGCCGGCCGCCGGGCGCAATGTAGGCGCAATTCGGCCGCAGCGCATCCCCCGTCTCCGCTTCTTTGACGGTTAGTTTGGAGATGCTGTTCAGCCGCCAGGCAAAAGGCTTGGTAAACTGGGCTGGCATGTGCTGGACGATGACGAGGGGAGGCAGCGGGGACTGCAGGGATTCAAACAGGGTCGTTAGCGCCGGAGGCCCGCCCGTCGAAATGCCAAGGGCGATGCACTTGTCGGTGAATTCCGCCGCCCCTGCTTCGGAAAGGGTTGCCGCGGGCGCAGCGGCCTGAGCGGTCATATCGGCCACCCGCTGCTTGACGCGTTCGGCGCGCTCCGTGCGGACCCGCAGCATCCGCCGGACGTCGATGCCGGCCATCGCGCGGATTTTGCGAATCAATTCGTCGCGTAGCACCGTTTGGGCGGCCTGGGGCGATTCTGGTTTACCGACATAGTCCATGGCCCCTTTGTCCAACGCATCGAGCGACACGGAGGCCCCGACTTGCGTCAGCGAACTGACCATGATGACGGGGAGGGGGCGACGGGCGAGAATGGCCTCCAGGGTTTCCAGCCCCCCCATGCGAGGCATCTGAACGTCCAAGGTAACAACGTCCGGCTGGACGCGGTCTAGCATTTCCAGGGCTTTCTGGCCGTCGGCGGCGGCGCCAACCAATTCCATACCGCTCGCATCGCGGATTGCGTCGCCGATCATTTCCCGCATTAGGGCCGAATCATCGACCACCAGGACCCGGATTGCATGCATATTCATTCAATTCTTTGATGTTGGGGGCGTTGCTTCGCTGGTTATGCCCTGCCTGCCCCAATGGCACGCTTCTCAAGCGTAGGTCGTCTGTGATACGTTGAAGGCCGGTTGGTAAGGCCCACAGTGTTCCGAAGTAGTCCGACCGTGTCGGCGGGGTTGGCAGAAACCGCATGGACCTTACGATCTGCAGGAGTGTTATCCTTTGGCCATCGACAGCCCCGCTCGCATTGCGGTGATTGGCGCCGGACCGATTGGTTTGGAAGCGGCGCTCTACGCCCGATTTCTTGGGTATGAAGTGGAGATTTTCGAGCGGGCCAGACTGTGCGAACGGCTGCGGGAATGGTCCCATGTGCCGGGACTGGTACCCTTTTCGGCGATACGCTCTTCGCTGGCCCTGGCCGCGCTTGCGGCCCACGATCGCGATTGGCGCCCCCCCCCAGAGGATGCCCTCCTCGGCCGGGCGGAACTTCTGAATCATTATTACGCTCCCTTAGCGGCGACGGACCTGCTCGATGGTTGCCTGCGCGAGCGATGCGAAGTGACGCATATCGGCCGCGAAGGATCGCTCAAGTACGACTTGCCGGGGGACGATCGGCGGGCCGATTCGGATTTTCGCCTGTTGGTCCGGCATACGGGAGAGCGGCAGGAAGAAAAGATTGCGATTGCCGACGCGGTGCTCGATTGTTCCGGGGTTGGTCGGGATCACAACTGGCTTGGTCGCGGAGGCATTCCCGCGCCAGGGGAGCAAGCGGCCGGGGGACGCATCGACTATGACCTGCCGGATATTCTGGGGCGGGACCGCGAGAAATATGCGCACGTCCATACGCTGTTGATCGGCGCGGGGCACTCGGCGGCGACGTGTGCGTTGGCGCTGGCCGAACTCGCGCACGAGGCGCCCTATACCCAGGTGACCTGGATCACGCGGGACGAGTCCCCCCCGCGCGACGCGGCGCCGATTTCCCAAACTCCGCACGATCCTTTTTCCTCCCGCGACCGCTTGGCAGTCGAGGCCAATCGGCTGGCGGCCGGGCATGCAGGCGACCGCGTGGTGCATTTTCCCGGAGTAACTGTGGAACGGATCGACCCGCATCCCGACGGACTGACGGTCCACCTTTCTGGGAAGCGAGGGGGAGAGTTTGAGTTCGCTCGAATTCTGGCCTGCGTCGGCCATCGCCCGCGCGCGATCCATTCCGAATTGCAGGTGGCGGAACACCATGCCACGCAGGAGGCCGTGCCCCCCGTGCCCGAGGCCGGGCCACGGAATTTCGAGCCGGACTATTACATCCTGGGGTCCAAGAGCTTCGGCCGCCGGCCGGGCTTCGAGATGGGCGTTGGCCTGGACCAAATCCGCCGCACGTTCGCGATCATCGGCGACCGCGCCGATTTGAACCTGTACGATTCGATTCGATCCCTGCCGAGTTGACGGCCAGATCGTGATGGCTCGCCGGTGGCGATTGGGCGGGTGGGTTGACGGGACAGCCGCACCGCGCATGCCGTCGAAACACTTGCTGGCCTACTGCGCGCTAAGTAGAATCCACGTTCGGTCGGCATCGTCTCGTTGAATCTCGCTCTCTCTGCGTCGGCCGGTCTGGTTGAGGGAGCAGGTCGGGGAATCGGCTCGTGTGCGCTGTTTTTTGCCAGGGATCATTGCATGTTGCTTAAGTCTCCATCGAGTCTCGCCGCGGTGATCGCGGTGTTTTTGATTTGCGGCTGCGGCGATGCCGGATCTGGTGGTAAGCCAGGCACGAATACAGGTAGCGGCGAAGGCCCCGCGGCGGGGAGTGGGTCGGCCACAAGTACGGGGACCGAAGGTGGATTGCGCCGGATTGTCTTCCTCAATAACACCAACTCTCCGTTTTGGGACGCCGCCCGCGCCGGCATCAAGAAAGCGGAGCAGGATTTGAAGCTGGCGGACGTAGGCCTTTCGGCGGACATGGACGTGAACGACGGCAAGCCGGAGGGCCAGATTCGTAAGCTGCGGCAATATCAAACCGAACCGGATATCGCCGCGGTAGCGATCTCGCCCATGGTCGCCAGCAATTCAGCAGTCAGTGACGAGTTGCGAAAACTTCGGCAGAGCGGCGTGCACGTGATCTGCGTCGACAACGACGTCGATCGGCAGAAATTCCGTGATTGCCGCCAGTTCTATCTAGGTACCGACAACATCAAGGGAGGGCGGGAGCTTGGTATCTGCGCCAAGAACTTGCGACCGCAGGGGGGCAAGTACGTGCAGTTCGTGGGAGACCTGGGTGCGCAGAACGCGATGGAGCGGATGCAGGGGTTTTCCGCTGCGGTGGGGGACAAATTTGAGCAGGTTGACCGCATGGCCGACGGCGCCAAACGGGACAAGGCTCGTGAAAATGTCCGGAATGCCTTGCTGAACAACCCGGATTTGGGAGTGCTGGTCGGAATCTGGTCGTACAACGCTCCGGCAATCGTGGACGTAGTCCGCGAACTGAAAAAGCCGGACATTACCGTGGTCACATTCGACGCGGAAGAATTGGCGATTGCCGCGATGGAGCGGGGAGACATCGATGCTATGGTGGTCCAGGACCCGTTTCAGATGGGTTACCGCCTGGTGCAGCTTTCCAAGGCCCTGATCGAGAAGGACGACAAGTTCGTCGCGGAGATGTTTCCGAACCAGGGGCAGCCGGACGGAGATCTATTTGAAACCGGGCTCAAGGTTGTGGTCCCCGACGAGG
>JALHPA010000155.1 GCA_022842745.1 Pirellulales bacterium | reverse complement strand
CTCCCCCAGGAGCATCTTCTCTGGCAAACGCCGTAAGGGCACTGCTAGGATGAACGAAGGCGGATCGGCGCCGGGTGCATCGCGTTGCACCCCTCGGCCAGGCTTCGGATATTTCCCAACCGCCCTCCATTGACTGCCCATCCTTGGGGCTTGCCGATGCATGCCATGCTGGACCACGTCCGACGAATCGGGGCGCAGGCCCGGCGATTGGTCGCGATCGACGGCGTCAGTCGAGCCGTGGCCGCGGCGGTGGTTGGCGTCCTTGCCTGGTGCTTGCTGGACTACGGAGTCCGTCTTCAGGATCGCGGTCTGCGGCTGATTGGCTCGTTGGCGGTGGTGGCCCTTGCCGCCTGGGCGTTGTGGCGCTTTGCCGTACCGGCGTTGCGCTTTCGCTTGGACGATATTGGCGTCGCTCGCCGCATCGAGCGGCAGTTTCCCGAGTTGACCGATCGGCTGTCGAGCAGCGTCGATTTTCTGCTCCGATCAGAAGACGATCCGACCGCCGGGTCGCCCCAAATGCGGCGGGCAGTGATTTCCGAAACCGCGGCCGATCTGGAACAGCTTGATTGGAAAAGCGTGCTCGATCGCCGGCGCGTCTGGCCGGCATTGCTGGCGGCAGCGGCTTCGGTGAGCGTGGCCGCGGCGCTGGCCCTATCGCACCCGGCAATGGCCGGGGTGGCGGTTCAGCGGCTATTGCTGCCGTTTGGAAACCAAGCCTGGCCCCGCCAGCACCGTCTGGCATTCAAGGCGCCCGTGAGGCGGGTTGCCCTTGGCCAGACGTTTGAAGTCGAATTGATCGACCAGCAAGGAGCGCCGCCGCGGGATGCCCGCATTGTGTACGAGCGGGAGAAGGATGGCCAAGCGGCAGAACAAGAGACGGAGTCGTTCCAAATTCTGGCCGAGCGGTGGATTGCCCGGAAGGAGAACGTCACCCGGCCCTTCCGCTACCGCGCGATCGGGGGCGACGACGAAACGATGGACTGGATAACGGTCGAGGTCGTCGAACCGCCGCTCGTCGAATCGGTGTCGGTGCGGCTGTTCCCTCCAGCCTACACAGGGATACGGCCCCACGCGGGCGAACGCCGAATCCAAGCCTGGAAAGGGACCGGAATTGAGTTGGTAGGCCGCGCGTCCCGTCCCATCGCCGCGGCTGTCGTACATCAAGAGCACGGCCCTTCCCACCCGCTCCAAGTTGCGGCCGACGGAATGGGGATATCCTTGCCGTTCGTCGCGCCTGTCGCCACCGCTGGCAAGGCTTCGCAAGCTTCCGATTCGCCGGGATGGGTCGCCGAGAACTCGGGAAAATACTGGATCGAACTGGTCGACCGGGACGGACTGGCGGGCGGAAGCGACGATCGCTGGGACCTGAAGGTGACGATCGATTCACCTCCCCAGGTGACGATCGAACAGCCGACGGGAAACCTGACGGTTACCCCGCGCGGGATCGTCCCCCTGCGGGGAACCATTCGGGATGATCTCGCCGTTGCGCGGGCGACTCTTCGCTATCGCCGGTCCGATCGAAAGGAAGCCGACGCGGAGCTGTCCGTCGAGTTGTACCGCGGTCCCGCGGCAGTGGCGGCTAGCAACGATCTCCGTCAGCCAGGCTTCAACCATCCGCCGCCGATTCGGGTCAGCCAAGACTGGGATTTGGCGCCGCTGGAATTGGCGGCCGGAACCGAGGTCACCTTGACGCTTGAGGCTGACGACTATCTCCCGCAGTCCGGGGTGAGCCAATCGACTCGGCTATCGATCATTACTCCGCAGGAACTGGAAGGGCGCCTCAGCCAACGCCAACAGCAACTGGCGGCCGATCTGGCTCGCATCCTCCGCATGCAGCAAGAGGCGCGGCTCCAAACGGCTGGTCTTTACAGCCAGTCGGCCGAAGTCCGCTCGCTGCGAAAGCAGGACATCGATCAGTTGCACGCCGCCGAACTGGCCCAAAGGCAGGTGCGACGATCGTTGGCCAGTCCCACGGAAGGTCTCAGCCTGCAGACCGCCGCCCTGTTGCAGGAAATCGCCGCGAATCGTCTCGACAGCCCAGAACTGGCGCGGCGCATTGAGCAGGTCGACGCCGAGTTGCGCCGTCTGGATCAGAATGAGTTGGCAAGCGCCGAAAGCGAGTTGGTGGCGGCTCTCAAAAATGGCGAGGTCGCCAGCCAGCAGCCGCAAGCGGACGGGGCGGAGATCGCCCGCGTCGCGCAGTCGCTTTCCACAACATTGGCCAGTCAGGACGGCGTAATTGGCGCGCTCGAACGATTGGTGATGGAGCTGGGAGAGTTCCACAGCTTCCGTCAGGTCGTCGACGAAGTCAGCGACATTCAGCGCGAACAACTGGGATTGGAGAGACGGACTCGCGACGCTCTGCGGGATCAGCCGGACTTGCTCGGGAGAGAACCCAAGGATCTGACACCCCAACAGCGGGGCGATCTGCAGCGTTTGACCGAACGGCAATTAGAACTGGCCCGCCGATTCGAGAAGCTGCAGCAGCGAATGGCCGGGGTGCGGGATGCGCTGCAAACCACGGCCCCGCTCTCCGCCGAAGCGCTGGCCGACGCGTTAACCCTGGCCGAACGGGAGGCGGTTGGCGGAAAGATGCGCGCCGTTGGCGCCCAGTTGGAAGAAAACCGGTTGTTGCAAGCCGTTGAACAGCAGGCATCGTTGGCGGCGCTGCTGGCCGAAATTATGGACACGCTGTCCAATCGGCGGCAACCGGAACTCTCTCGATTGGCGCGCAAGCTGCGCGCCGCCGAGGCGCAACTGGCCAGTCTAGCCGCCGAGCAACAACAGCTCACGCGGCAATTCCAGTCCCTTTCTGGCCAAGACGCCTCGACTCTCAGCCAGCAAGAACGAAAAACCTTGGAGCGACTGGCGCGGCAGCAGGAGGAGTTGCAACAGCGGACGAAGCGCTTCGCCGACGAGCTGCAGCGCCTGCAAGCCAACGACGCCAGCAATTCGTCCGCCAACGCGGCGGACCACCAGACGAATGCCAAAAACGCCAGCGACAAGGGACAGTCCGCACAGGCCAAAGAGCAATCCCAACGCGCCGAACAAGCCCTAGCCCAGGCACAACAAGAACTGGCCGAGCGCCGCCGCCAGGCCGAGCAAGACCTGGCCGATCTGCAACTAGCCGGGATCGAACCGGAGATCGCTAACCTAGTCCAACGCCAGGAACGAGCGATTCAGGAGGCGGAGCGTCTGGAAAAACTTGCGCAAGGCGGTCCACTGGCCGAGCCGGCCCGGCAATCGTTGAGAGATTTGGCGCAGGAAGAGTCGCTGTTGGCGGACGAAACAAATCTGTTACGGGATAAGGTAGCTCTGGAAGTATTCCGCTGGGCGCTTGAATCGGCCGCGTCATCGCTGGCCCGCTCCGCGGAATGGTTGGCCCAAGAAAAAACGGGCTTAGAAACGCAGCACGCCCAGCGGCAAGCGCTCGTTCGGCTCCGCCAGGTGGCCGCCGCGATTTCAGCAAAGCCCAATGACCAGGCCAATAGCGATCCGCCTGCCGGTCAGGGAGGTAAGTCGGGTGGGCAGCAACCGCCGCCGCCAGCGGCCGCACGGTATAAAGCGGCCGAAATCCGGCTGCTCAGGGCTATTCAACAGGACGTGCAAACTCGCACATTGGAACTGGCGGCGAAGCGAGAGGCTGGAAATCCGACCGCCGAGTGGCAGCCGCCGCTCGAAGAACTGGCCGAGGAGCAGCGGCGGCTGGTAGAATTGGCCGAGCAGATCATCAGCGCCGCCAACGAAGCCCAACTGCGGGCCGCGGAGCAGGCGGAACGGAATGCCTTGGCCCCGCCGTTCGACGGAACGGAAGACCCGGTGCCGGTAGTTCCCGAGGCAACGCCACCGAAACCGCCAGAAACTCCAGACCAGGCGCCTTAATCCGATTCTTAGCCGCGGAGAGTTCGATGAGCACCAATGTGACGCCCCTCACGGCCACGCGAGCAATTGCTATCGCTGTCGGCATTGGCCTTTGCGGCCTGTTGGTTGCCGGAGAGTGGGGATGGGCTGCGAAAGCCGCGGACAAAACGACGCCAGCGTCCGAAGGTACAACCGCGCCAAAAGAAGTTCAGAATGAAGACCAGGAATTGTTGCAAAGCCTGGACAACGAGCTATTGGAGGGCCTCGACGAGCCTGCCAAACCCGCCGAATCCGACGCCGATCCATCGAAGGCTCCACCGGCGCCTTCCGCGGACCCCTCCGATAAACCACCAAAATCCGCCAACCCAGGCAAGAGTAATGACGCGCAGGGTAGCGCGTCCGCCGACGATCCGCTGGCCAAAATCGCCAGCAAGATGAAAGGGGTCGAACGGCAAATCGCCTCCAAACAGGTCGATCAATCGACGCAGCGCTTGCAAGCCGAAATCCTGCGAGATCTCGACGAGCTGCTCAAGCAGTGCCAGGGACAGTGCCAAGGTGGCGGAGGGGGCAAGCCTGGTTCGAAACCGGGTTCATCGGCAGGCAAGGGAGGTCAGTCGGGCGGAAAGTCGGGTAATGCCGCCCCGGCAGAGAGCCCCGCACGCGAGAGCAGCCCTAACGAGCGCAGGCAATCCGCCCAACCGGTCGAGCAAGTATCCGGCGCCGAACTGATGAAAGGAAGTTGGGGCCGGTTGCCAGACAAGGCCCGGGCGCAAATGCTCGAAACAGCCGCCGATGAGTTCCTGCCCAAGTACGATCAGCTCCTGCGACGTTATTTTCAGCGATTGGGAGAGGAGCAGGCCCAAGAGGGGCCGTGAGCAGCGGTCGGCCAGCGCCGAGCACCCGCGTTCGTGCCGCCGCAAGCGATCTGGTACGATTTCAGCTAGCCTTCGCCACAACTTTTCGAAAGACCCTAGCGCATGGATCGCAGCCGACGACAATGCATCGCCGCCTTGGCGGCTGCCGCAATTTCCGGTTCCCTGCGAACGGTCCGTTATGCCAGCGCTCAGGCAAGCCCGACCGATACCGAATCCAAGGCGGCCGAGTTGCTCACGCCAAAGGCGATCGAAGCCATCGACAAGGGGCTGACGTTTCTCGCCGGACGTCAGCAGGATGACGGCGCCTTCGGATCGGGCGGATACAGCCGCAACGTCGGCGTCTGCGGGCTAGCAGGCATGGCGTTTCTGTCCGCCGGGAGCACTCCCGGCCGGGGACCGTACGGCGCGGCCATCGAAAAGTGCATCGATTTTCTGTTGTCCAACACCGAGGAGAGCGGCTTTATCAACGTCGCGGGGGCGCCGAGCCACGGTCCGATGTACGGGCACGGCTTCGCCACGCTGTTCCTTGCGGAAACGTACGGCATGACCCGCCGCGGCGACATGCGATCCAAGTTGGCCAAGGCCGTCGATTTGATCGTCAGCACCCAGAACGACGAAGGGGGATGGCGCTATCAGCCCCAGCGCCGCGACGCCGATATATCCGTGACGATCTGCCAGGTCATGGCGCTGCGCGCCGCGCGCAACGCGGGATTGCACGTGCCGCAGGAGACGATCTCGCGCTGCGTGGAATACGTCAAACGGAGCCAGAACACTGACGGCGGCTTCGTCTACATGCTATCCGCCGGCGGGGCAAGCGCCTTCCCTCGCTCCGCGGCGGGTGTGGTGGCCTTGTATAGCGCCGGGATCTACGACGGTCCGGAAGTGACGAAGGGGCTGGACTATTTGGCCTCCCATCTGCCGCGTGGAGACGAGTTCAGTCGCGAAACGCATTATTTCTACGGGCATTACTACGCCGTTCAGGCCATGTGGCATGCTGGGGGAAACTATTGGGAGCGCTGGTACCCCGCCATTCGGGACGCCCTGCTCAAGCGGCAGTCTCCGGACGGATCGTGGAGCGATTCCATTTGCGTCGAATATGGCACCAGCATGGCCTGCATTATCCTCCAGATGCCCAACAATTATTTGCCCATCTTCCAGCGCTGAGCCGGCGGGCTTAATCGCCCGCGGTTTTATGACTTGCGCGAAAATTCTGTTCGTTGTGGGACTGCTCGTCGCTGTTGCGGCGGTCATCGCCGCACCGGACACCGCCCTCTCTCAGACAGCGCCCCCGTCGCAACCCAGACTCTGGTTGGCGGATGGGCAACGGACCTCCGGCCGCCTGGTCGGGGCGGATGGCCAAGGCAAGCTCGAGTTTGCATCCGACGGGAGCGCCGCGCGCGCCGTGGCGGCTGCCGATTTGATCCTGTGGGGAGATTTCCAGGCCCCGCCGAAAGGGGCCAGGGTGCTGCTCGCAAGCGGAGGAGAATGGGCAGGGCGGATCGCAGCGATCGACGCAAATGTCGTCTCTGTCGAGTCGGATGCGTTTCAAACGCTCGAACTGCCAAGGAAGGCGCTTGCCGCCGCGATCCTCGTATGGCCCCCCGCCGCGCGGGACCAGGCGGCGCTGGCCGCACGTCTCGCCGATCGGCCGGCTGGACTCGATGCGGTTTTGTTCGTCAACGGCGACCGCGTCGCGGGGAATGTCGAAGGACTGGCCAACGGTCAGATTGCACTGGTTGCTGGCGACTCCGGCCAGGGAAAGCCGACCCACTTTGACGTCGAGAGAGTGGCGGCGATCCTGTTTGGAACCCGCCGCGCGCCGGCCGAGGCGCCATTGCCGAAAAGTCAAAAGGACCGCCAGCCGGGTCGGGACAACTCGGGCGCCTG
>JALHPA010000154.1 GCA_022842745.1 Pirellulales bacterium | reverse complement strand
GAAGTGTCTCGGCAGGCGGACTCACACGTTGCCAGCCCCTTGTCGCGGAGCAATCCGGAGTAAATCTGGGTATTTGGGGTGTTTTGGGGCATGTTCTTTGTCGTTCAACTCGAATTCTTCCGGTCGGCCACCCGGCACAATCCGAAAAAAGTTTCTCGACCCGCCGAACCGTGCAACTTCCGCCTTCGTATTAGCACGGACGGCCTGCCGAGGAGGTCTCCACGTTGGGAGGCTCCCGGTCTCAAACTTGCTAAACTGCAACGTATCTGGTCCCGCGTGGACCCTGCTTGCTTCTGTGCGTTTCCCGCGTTGTTTCCCCCAAAGGAGTTTCCCTGATGCGAGTTCTCACGACGTTTGGCTTGGCGATCGCGTTGGCGGCCTCGGCGGTTGTTGCCCGTGCCGCGGAATCGAAGGACCTGAAGAGTGGTCCCCAGGTAGGCGAAGAAGTGGGTGCGTTTGAGGTGGTCAAGGCCGCCGGCAACCCGCACGACGGCGTCAAGGTGGGCGAAGAGTTGTGCTATCGGTGCAAGCTGGGCAGCCGCCCGGTGGTGATGGTGTTTGCCCGGACTCCGGACGAAAAGCTGGCGAAGTTGATCAAGGAGCTGGATAAGGTCGTCGCCGATCACAGCGATCAGAAGATGGGAGCGTTTGTGAATTTGATTGGGCACAAGGAAGAAGCCGCGAAGAAGGCCGCCGAAAAGTTGGCCGAAAAGGCTGGCGCGTCGAACATCGCGATCGTGGTGCCGAAGGATCAGCCGAATGGTCCGGAGGACTACAAGATCAATCCGAAGGCCGAAGTGACGGTTTTGATCTACAAGGAAGGCAAAGTCGCGGCGAATCATGCGCTGGACAGCTTGGACGAGAAGTCCGCCAAGTCGATCCTCACGGATACGAGCAAGATTTTGAACTAGGCGGCTTGCGGCGACGCCACAAACCGAAGTTTTCACTCGAACCGCTGCCTGGACCAGGCAGCGGTTCTTTTTTAACGCCGTGTAGCTTCCACGGTGGTTTCGTAATTCTCGATCTGATTGGGCGAGGGTGGCGATCTTAAGCACGGATGTCCGTGTGATTAAGCGCTTGGATGGTTCGGGGCATGGATCCGACCCGACCCCCCAGGATCTTGGGGGAGTGGTTCCCGGCCCACTCATTGATCGACTGCACTTCCTCTGGAGTGTCTACGTCTCCGTAGATATTTGTGATTTCCGTTGGCTGCACTCCGGATACCGCTTGCTGGGAGCTATTCCGCCGCCATTGTTCCAAGAATTCGTTGCCTTCGATTACCCCTAGATCCAGCAGACGCTTGGCGAAGCGATCGATCTTGAGCCCGCTATTGCCAACGACCTTATCGAAGCTTGGCTTGCCGCCGTAGTTGAGCATGTAGGACTGCTTCATGGTGTAGCGGAATTCCTCAGAGCGGATCCACAGGGCCCACATCTCCGTTTCGAGAGCATTTACAGCGAAGTTTTCCGAGATGAGGGCGGGATCGTTGCCGTAGTAGAACCATTCTTTCGCCCATTGCTCGCGCTGTTTGTCGATCATCTTGCGGATTTCGCCGTAGTAGTGCGCTTCGGCCACCCGGCTCGTCGGATCCTTTCCGGCGTACGGCGTCACACCGGGAATGTTTCCCGCCAAGAGGTTGTCGCCCCAGTTTACGTCGTTGCTGATGGTGTTGGCATAATTCTGGAGACCGGTGGCGCCACGGGCATTGGCTTCCACCCAGACGTTTCGCAAGTTGATTTCGAACATTTTGAGCGAAGTGGAGCTGGCGACGGTCCCGATGGCGGTATGCAGTTTCGCGTCGGACGGCCTGGCAGCTGGAAGCAAGGTTCCGACTCCGGCGACCATCTTACTTCCCATGTCGCCGAAGACCTTTCCCAGGACTTTGCTGTAGTCGGGATCGAACACTTCCCGCTTGATGTCGAGGAATTGCGGCTCGGTTCTGGGTTTGGGAAGCGGCGTTGCCGGACTGATAGTGCGAGCGGCGTCTGGAAGGGTGGGCGTCCTGGGAGGAGCGAGTTTCCCGGGCGGAATGACGGGGCTGATCGTGCGAGCGGCTTTGGGCAGGATCACCGGCGCAGGGGGGAGGGGCGTTGGAGGGACGTATTTGGGATTAGGAACTTGCCGAATGACGGTTTCCGAGGAGCGATTTCCCAGAAATTTGGGGCCCAGGCGGTATTGGATGATTCCGGAGACGAACGATAACGCCGCGCCGCCCATCATGGACAAGACAAACATCGCCATTTCGTCGTCGCGACGCTTGTCCTCTTTCGCCTGGTCAATCAGATCTTGATGCCGTTTGAGGGCGGTCGTGGCATAACCAACGAGGGAATTCAGATGCACTTCCCAGGCCGCGAGCCGATTCGCATACTCCCGACCGACTGCGCCGGTGATCGCCTTGTACGCGTAGTCCTTCAAATTGTCCGCGAGAACCTTGCGCTCCAGGTCCGCCACCCGGCTATTCGTGGCATTCACTTTCTTATCGAGGGTTTTGTATTTTTCGTCACCCATGATCGTTTCTCCCGCGGAAAAAGAACTTCTACGAACGGGTGCAGCGAACGGCGGGCACGCCCCGTCGAATCGCTGTCCGTTCTCGGCGTTTGGTAATGATGTCAACCGCTAAGCTAAGCGTGGCAGCAAGTCGACCGAAATTCGGGCTTTGCAAACTTAATGGCGATAGCTCAGAAACAGCAGTCCCAACACGACTAGCGTACTTCCTGGTCGGTTGTTACAGCGATTCGTCACGCCCCCAGGCATATGACGATTGGGCCAGCATCCCGCTATCCCTGCTTGCCTTAGAATTCCTGCTGACCACAGACAGCTCTGGGCTGAAGGCGCCGGAAGGTGCTACGCATTGCCATCCCCCGCGCCACTCCGCCGCATGCACCTGGGGCACGGGCATAACTTGGCCAGATAGTCCCAGGTGTACAGCCCAGTCGCGTGCCCGTCCGACCATTGGATGCGGACTGCGTAGTTTCCTACCAGTTGCATTCCCTCGATGGCGACGTCGGGCGAAACCGACCGCGGGTCCAAGATTCGCACCCCCGTGTTCTCATCCACGCAGGCGGCGCAGTTGCAGGCGACCCGCAGGTCGAAAAAGGGATACTCCCCGCTGTGATCGACCCCCCAACCGATCGTGAGTCGTCGCCTTGCGCGGTCCGCCTGGAGGTCTTGGGGCACAGGGGTCATCGTTAGCGAATTTTTTTGGTTCTAGGCACCCCCAAATTCGCCGTAGCTTCGCGCCGCGGCCGGCGATTCATTCCGCAAAACCGCTTGCTATAATCCAGGGATCGCGGATTTCCGAGTAAGGCCCTTTGGGGATGCGACACCGTGGTTCGATTGTACGCTCTTGCCGCCGCGGCGATACTGGTTGGGCTTCCTGCCGTCGCCGCCGAGCCAGATTCCGCCGCGCGCGGGGAGGAGAAGGCGTCGGTTCCTGACGCCCGTAGCAGCGCGGGGAGGGTCGATTTCGTGCGGGACATTCAGCCTCTGTTGGCGCGCTGCACGAATTGTCACGGAATCGAGAAACAAGAGTCGGGGCTGAACCTTCAGACGCGGCGCGCGGCATTCGCCGGCGGCGATAATGGCAAGGTTATTTTGGCGGGGAACGCCAAGGGGAGCCGGCTGTACCAGCTTGTCGCGGGCGAAGACCCCGATTTGCGGATGCCGCCGGCGGGAGAAGGGGAGCCGCTGACTGCGGCGCAGATGGAACAACTGCGATTGTGGATCGAGCAGGGGGCGAATTGGCCGGACTCGGCCGATGGCGCAGGCGGAGGGCACTGGGCCTACCGGCCTCCCCAGCGGCCGGAGCCGCCCACCGTCCAAGACGCCGGGTGGCCGAAAAACGCGATCGACCATTTCATTCTGGCTCGTCTGGAACGGGAGGGTCTTCGTCCCGCGCCCCCGTTGGACCGGGCGCGATGGCTGCGACGCGTTTCGCTGGACCTGATCGGGTTGCCTCCGACAGTGGAGGAGGTGGACGCGTTTCTGGCGGACGGTTCCGACGAGGCATTTGAAAAGGCCGTCGACCGGTTGCTTGCCTCTCCGCACTACGGCGAGCGGTGGGCTCGCCCGTGGCTCGATCTGGCTCGGTACGCCGATACCCACGGATTCGAGAAGGATCCACACCGCAGCATCTGGCCGTACCGCGATTGGGTGATTCAGGCGCTCAATCGCGATCTGCCGTTCGATCAATTCACGATAGAACAGTTGGCGGGCGATCTGCTTCCGACTGCCACGGTCGAGCAGCGAATTGCCACTGGATTTCACCGTAACACGATGGTCAACACCGAGGGGGGGGTAGATGCCGAGGAGTATCGGCACCTGGCGGTCGTCGATCGCGTGAATACCACTGCCACGGTGTGGTTAGGAACGACGCTAGCGTGCGCCCAGTGCCATACGCACAAGTACGACCCATTTACCCAGCGGGAGTACTACCGGCTGTTTGCCTTTTTCAACAGTAACGCCGATCCCAGCACCAGCGAGGGGGAACAGCTTGCCGTTCCCTCGGCCGAGCAAAAAGGGGCGATTGAGGAACTGGCCCGGTATGCGGCCGTCGGGGGCCAGTCGCCGGCGCTGCAGCCGCTGCGGGAGCAAATCGCCTCGCTTCAGAAGAAAATCGAGAGCGAGATTCCCAAGACGCTGGTCATGCGGGAGCTAGCCGCGCCACGCGAGACGCACATTCTCGCTCGGGGCAACTTTCTCAACCCGGGGGACAAGGTGACGCCTGGCGTACCGGCGGTACTCAACCCGCTGGCCGCCAGCAATTCGCTTCCCAACCGGCTTGACCTGGCCCGCTGGCTGGTCGATCCGGGGAATCCCCTGACGGCCAGAGTGGCCGTGAATCGGGCGTGGGAGCAGTTTTTTGGGCGGGGGCTGGTTTTGACGAGCGAGGATTTTGGCACAAAAGGTCAGCCGCCGAGCCATCCCGAATTGCTCGACTGGCTAGCCACGGAGTTGGTCCGCGATCAATGGAGTCTGAAGCGGCTGCACCGCAGGATTGTCCTGTCGGCCACGTACCGCCAATCGTCGCAGGTTGGCCGGGAGCTACTGGAGCGGGATCCGGACAATCGATTGCTGGCTCGCGGTCCGCGCGTGCGCCTGGAGGCTGAAATGGTGCGAGACCAGGCGCTGGCCGCGAGCGGCCTGTTGAGCCGGAAGGTGGGCGGACCGAGCGTGATGCCTCCGCAGCCGGATGGGCTTTGGAATTCTCCGTACAGCGGCGAGCAATGGGTGACGAGCCAGGGAGAGGACAAATACCGCCGTGGACTGTACACGTTTTGGAAGCGGACCAGCCCCTATCCGGCCTTTGTCAGTTTCGACGCTCCCAGCCGCGAGTTTTGCGTGGTTCGCCGCCCGCGGACCAACACGCCTTTGCAGGCGCTGACGACGCTGAACGATCCGGCCTTTGTCGAGGCTGCGCAGGGACTTGCGCGCCGGGTTTTGGAAAAGAGCCCAGCCGACGATCGTGCTCGCCTGACGCAGGCGTTTCGCCTGGTATTGGCGAGAGCGCCCGAAGCCGATGAGGTGGAGCGATTGCAGGCGTTGCTTGAGAGTGAATTGGCTCGATTCCGCGCGGCGCCGGCCGCCGCCGAGCAGATGTTGGCCGGCGCGGCGAGGACCGATCCGGCGAAAGCCGCGGCGCCGTCGCCCCCGTCGCTCGATCGGGCGGCATGGGCCGCGTGGACCGTGGTGGCCAATGTGTTGCTTAATCTGGATGAAGCGCTGACCAAGGGCTGAACAGGATTTCAGCCACGGGAGCAAAAAAGAAGCTCCCGGAAAGCTCGGGTCCCAGGGGGGCAGAGGACTCCAATGTTTTCCGGGAGCGATTGGAAGCTCGGCCGCGGCAACTCGCTGCCACGCTGCACTTTGGCCGTTATTCGCACTGTCTTGGCCCAACCGCGCCGGCTGGCGGCGATTGGGGCGTCTGCAATCGATAATGCGAAGCGTCCGGCCGCATCCATGCCGCCGGTACGTCTCCGCTGGTCCGCAGACAATTCGGCTAACCGAGATTGTCCCGTGCAGACCCATCCATCGATGGTTTGCCGTATCCATCCGCTGTGCGGCATCCATTCCGCCAGCGTGGGCGGGAGAATACGGCAGGCTTTCTAGCCGGTCAAGAGAGGTTTCTGGGTGGAAAAACCTGGAGATTTGCTAGTCCGAATTCCGATTCGGGGGCGATCGTTCGGCTGTGAGTGGGTCCGCGGAGGGGAAGTGCCGGGAGAGGATCAACTCGGCGATCTGGCGGGCAGCGCTGATGGTGGTCGGATCGCCGGTAACGTGGCGGGTGACATAGGCGCCCTCCATGACCAGGCAGAGTTCGCGCGCGGCGGCACGGGGATCGAGGGCTTGGCCGCGTTGAGCGATCTGGCAGACGGCCTCTTCGAACGCTTGTTTGGCGTTTCGGGCGGCGATATGTACCGGCTCATGCGGTAAGGGGAACTCCATGGTGACATTCACGAAAATGCAGCCGTGGAAGTTTTCCTTTTCAGTGATTTGTTCCACGAGGTCGAACAAGGCGCGCAGTTGGCCGACTGTGGTGGGGCCGCCGCGGCGGAGGATGACCTCTTGCATCGATTCCCGGAGCCAGCGGGTTTGGTCCTCGACCACCGCAAGCATGAGATCGTCTTTGC
>JALHPA010000153.1 GCA_022842745.1 Pirellulales bacterium | reverse complement strand
CCTCGATCGGATCATCCGTGACGCAATCTTGGCCGAACTCGCGCTTGAACCTGCCGACGAACTCGCGGTTCGCGGGCGAGTCGATACTCTGAAAGTACGTCCAGGCCGCCAAGTGCCCTTCTACCTGGTCGGGCGACAGACTGCGCAATTCGTCCTCGCCGACACTCGTGGCTAAGACCGGAATCTGCGCAGCGGTAATTCCTTGCTTCGCCAGTTCCGCGTAAAGGCCCAGGTTGCTGCTTCCATTGATCGTGCTGATCACGATGTCCGGACCGAGTTCGCGAATGTGCGCCACGACTTGTTGGAAATTCTGGTCGCCTAAAGGGACGTAACGCTCGAAGGTCGGCTCCAAGCCGTGCGCCTGCAAATGTTTACGAATGACGAAGTTGGCGGTGTGGGGAAAAACGTAGTCCGAACCAAGGAGGTAAAATCGTTGGCGTTTCCCTCCGGTCTCGCTCAGCAGCCAGTCGATCGCCGGCAAGATCTGCTGGTTCGGAACAGCCCCCGTGTACACAATGTTCCGCGAAGACTCGTTTCCCTCGTACTGGACTGGGTAGAATAGCAACCCGTTCAGCTCCTCGAAGACGGGCAACACTGCTCGGCGACTGGCAGAGGTCCAGCAGCCGAACACCACGGCCACTTTCTCTTCGGCCAGTAGCCGCCTGGCCTGCCGCGGAAAGACTTCGACGAACCGCGAACGCCCGTCCGCAACCACAGGTTCAATTCGGAGCCCTAAGATGCCGCCCGCGGCGTTAATCTCTTCAATCGCCATCAGCTCGGCATCGCACAGCGATGTCTCGCTAATGGCCATTGTGCCGGTCAGCGAGTGGAGAATACCGACTTGGATCGCCTTGGGCTGCTCGCGCGCGAAGCGCAACTTCGATCCGCACCCGGTCGAGCCAGCGACGACCAGGCCGGGAGCTACTGCCAGGGCCAGTAGCTTGCCGCCTTGCCGGAGGCAACTACGGCGACTGACGCGACGTTGGTGACATGGATCGACAGGCATAGCGGTTTCGTTTTCGAGTTCATCGCGCGCGAGCATGATTAGTAAGAATCCTCGAGCATCATTTGGTGCACGGCTTCAAGTGGTTCAGGCGTCACGCTGACTTCGCCTCGAAATGGGTTGTCGAGCACGGCAATCAGAAAAATCATGGTTCCCAAGAAGAAGGCTAACATTCCGCCCAGAAACAAGTGGCTGATCAGCTTCATATCCAACAGCCAGACGATGGACATATTGATCAACGATCCGATCAACACGACATACCACATAACCGCCGGAATGCCCGTCCTGACCGCCTGCAATCTGCGTTGGCGATGCTGCAGGTAGACATTGAATTGACGAATCGTCTCGGCGTGGACGATCTCCTGACTTTGGGTCTGTGGTTCAATCGATAAGAGTTGCTCCTGGAGGCCGATAATTCGGGAGCGTCCCTCTTTGGGAACAATTCCCTGCCGTTGCAGCGGCCAGGCGTATTTAATGACGTACCGACAGTAGTCGCGCAGTAACCACCGCAAGTGCGCGCGTTGAGGTTCGGGATAGGCCTGGAAGTCCTCATACAAAGCGGTCAGCGCAGCGGCTTCGTCCGCGACCACGGCTTGGGATTCGGAGAAGTTCTGGTAGGTCGCGACGGCCAGCAATCCCAGCAACAGCCCGTAGAACACGCCATGACACGACAACACGTTTCCCACGATGGCGTTCGTTTCCGTGCGGGAGCGAACGAACATGCGCAACAGGGGCCGGATCAAGATGCATCCGCACCACGAGATCACGACAAACGAGCCTGCAATCAGCAAGGCCAGCTCGTGGCTGGGAATGTCGTAGATCCAGTAAAACACGAAGGACTCCCTGTCGCTCGCCCGAGCTTGGTTTCGAGATCCCGTCAGCGCCGCAATGACTTGTGTGCCACGCTGCGGCGCCGCCTAATCGACTCGCTTCAACTTCTTCACGCGGCGATGGCAGGAAACGCAAGTGTGAAAAGTGGATTTCCTCTGCAACTCGACTCTGCGTTCACTACCGAACAGGTTCCAGCCCGCCCTCTGAATCAGGTAACCGCCGCCCGCGTAAGTCGCGGTCGCAATCAAAAAGGCCCACCAGAAGGACGCGTAATACCAGATCACCGCGCCAACAATCAGCACCAGTGCCAGCCACGCAGGCCAGTAGCCGTCTTCGGGTTCTGCGTAGATGGCCGGCGACTCGTGCTGTTCTCGTTGCGGATCACAAACGCCGCAGACCAGCTTGCCATAGTACTGGCAGTCTTGGTTAGTGCATTGCAGTTGCGCGTCTGGCTTCAACAGTCGTGCGCGGCAGTGATAGCAGAAGTACGCTCGACAGGTGGGGCAATGGTACGCTTCGGCATCTACTGCTAAGCCGCAGACAGGACACTTGTGCACATCGCCACGTCGCTGCAGTTCCAGCGTCGATAACTCGCTGGAACTGCCGCCGTCGTGATCGGCTACGCCGGCGGCGCTGTCTGGCACGTTGTGAATTTGGTCGTTTTGATCCTGCATATCAGTTCTTTCGCTATGCTTCCCGGCAGCAATGAGTTCGCTCGCCGACGAATCGTTGCATCACCGCGCTGCTAGGCTCAGCGTCTTGCCGAGTCTTCTCATTCGGAAGGAATTGAAGATCAATGCGATCCCGAAGCAGATCGCGAACATTCCCAGCACGCGAATCAAGGTCAGGCTAGAGGCTAACGGGGCCATCAGCAGGATCCCACCGAAAACAATCGACAACAATCCGCCCAGAATCAGCCACCCCTCCCCCTGGATTTCCTTACGCTCGCGGATGGCAACAATGACTTCCAGCACGCCCCCCGCGATCAATTGAAATGCGATCACGAAGACGACGGCCATTGCCGTGATTGTGCCCACGAGGATCGGGTGTCCCAGTACAAACATCCCGATCAGGATCCCCAGTGCTCCCCGCACGATGGTCCAAACGCGCGACACCGTCCAGCCCATGATCCCGGCCACGACGGCAAGTACTCCGTCAGCCAGCACGAACACTCCCAGCACTTGCGTCCACGCGAGCAGCGTCATGTCTGGGCGAGAAATCGCGTAAACGCCCACCACCACCAGCAGAATGCCGCGCAGCAGAATCAGCCACCACAGTCGGAAGATAAGACCGGCGACGGCCTCTCTAGAGGTGTTCCTCGTTCCGGATGACGATGGCAATTCATTCATGGTTGTGCCAATCAAAAGAAGTTGGACCCTCAGTCGAGCCAGGCAGATCGACGCTATAACTCGCCGTAGGGCACGGCAAACGTATCTCCTGCGGACATGTCGCCCGATTTCAGGCCGCGCACAAACCAGCGTGCACGTTGTTCCGACGATCCGTGTGTGAAGGACTCCGGCACGACGAAGCCGCGAGCCTGTCGCTGCAAGCGATCGTCGCCAATCGCCGTAGCCGCATTCAACGCCTCGGCAATGTCGCCCTGCTCGAGAATATTCCAATTCTGCTGAGCGTGGTGCGCCCACACACCGGCCAGAAAATCAGCCTGCAGTTCGAGCCGGACCGAGAGTTCGTTCGCTTCCTCGCGCGACGCGCGAGATTGCAGCGACTGGACCTTTTCGGAGATTCCCAACAGCTTTTGCACATGATGCCCAACCTCGTGGGCAATCACATAGGCTTGAGCAAAATCCCCCTCTGCTCGCATACGCGTCCGCATCTCATCAAAGAAACTCAGGTCCAAATAGACCTTGGAATCGAGCGGACAATAGAACGGTCCGGTAGCCGCGGAGTTGTAGCCGCATGCCGATTCCACGGCGTCCCGATACATCACGAGTTGCGGAAGCCGATACTCCTGGCCACGTTCGCGAAAAACCTGCTGCCAGACCTCTTCGGTATCCGCCAAGATAACGGACACGAATTTCGCAAGTTGCTCTTCCTGAGGGTCTGCCGCGGCGCGTCGTTGTTGGGCGGCGGGCGGATTCTGCTGTTGCTGTTGCACCAACCGCCGCGGATCGCCCCCAAGCAAGTACACCACGAGCATGAGCAGCAAGCCAAAAATGCCACCGCCGATGCCAACTTTTCGCGCCGTCGTCGAACGACGGTCCTCAACATGTTCACTGCCACGCCGACCCTGCCAACGCATGCCAACTGCTCCTGTTATGAGGTTTATCGGACCGGCGTGGCGCCGTATCGCTGATGAAGTTGTTCACGCACCGCCGTGGAAAGCCGCAAGGCGTGGGCCAACTCGCTCAGATATTTGGTCTCGGCATTCGAATCAACGGCGATCGCCAGCAACGACATTCCATACACCTGGGCCTCCATCCCAATCGGGACCGACCAGGCGAACTCGCGAACGTCGAGCGGCGTGGCCAACTCGTCGCGCAGGAATTGGACAACGTCGGCCTGTCCATTGCCGAACTGACTGAGGATGTTGCGCTGCTCGTCAGGGGAGATCCGGCCGTCCGCCTTGGCCGCGTTCAACATGGCGCGAACGAGCACGACGGCCTGGTCGTTTTGCGGCATTTGCTCGGTCGGCGGATATGCAGCGGTTCGGTCGTCACGAGATCGGCTATACGAGTCGCCACGCGGCGAGTTGGCGTCAGCCGGTGCAGGTACCGGAATCTGCTGCCGAGGTTGCGGACGGTCGGCCCCACGCGCTGCACCCCGCTCATTGGCCACATTGAGCAAATCTTCCAACTCTCGCGCCGCACGGTCGAGTTGGTTCTCACTCGGTGGGCCGGGAACCGATTCCGCTTGACTGCCGGGCGCTGACCGTCGGGAGCGGTTGAGAATGTCCTTGAAAATATCCGGCCCACTGCCGGCGCCGCCCGACTTGCCACCGAGCAATCCTCCGAGAATGTCGATCATGTCCATGGGAACTTACTCAATTTGAGATTGGTTTGTTGCACGCGACCATCGTGATGAAACTCGAAGCTTCACCGCCTGTCAGGAAACCGTCACGGAAACGGCCTATTCGTTCTCCGGCTGCTCCAACCGCACCAGCAGCCAGTTTTCGGTCGTGTCCGTCCCGAAATGAACTAACACAGGAGCTTCTTGCTGCGTCAGGTTGTAGATGCCGGTCTCGACGACGATGTCTTCGCTGTCGCCAATGCGAAAGGCCACACGTTGGGTGTTCCTGTCGACCTGACCTTGCACCGACTGCGCAGCGTCGGTCTGCGAATTGAACAGCGTACCGCTGATCACGCCTTGCTTGTTCACGGCCAACTGGATGGAGCGACTTGGGTCGACATCCTGCTCGCCTGACGAAATCGCAAACGTGCCGAGCGACATCCATTCGGCGGCTTCCGCTTCCGCCTCGCTGGCCGGGGGCTCCACCGTGGCGAGGTCCATGGCGCTCTCGGCGAACTCTTCCTCAGTCGCCACTTGCTGGCCGGCGACATAGACGGAGTTGTCTTGATAAACAACGTTGCCGCCCTGTCCGTAATCGTAGTACACCGGTTCGGACCATACTTGCGCCGGCGCCCTCCAGGTGAACCAATTCACGAGTGCGCCGTATGCGGGGTATGTCCACCAGTAGCCCCAGGGGCGCGTGTTGAAACCGTATCCGTAATGCCAGCCGCACCAGGGATGCTGATGTCCTTGCCACCAATCGGGACCAAACCAGCCGTGGTGGTGCCAGTGTCGCCAACCACTGCGTACGCCATCTGCCCAACCATTCCAGTAACCAAGTCGATTCGGATACCTGGTTCCCCAGTCTCTTAAGTCGCCGATTTGGTTCTGCCAGCGATTGCCGATGTTGTTCAGCCGATCGTTGTCGATATTCACCCAACCCGGGCGGTTATTGATGATGTTGTTGTTCCCGAGGTTGATATCGCCGATGTTGATCGGTCGACCGTTCCAGCCTGGGCGATTGAATCCAGGCCGGTTGCCGATGCCGGGCAGGTCACCGATTCCAGGTCGGTCGCCAATTCCTGGCCTGTCTCCGATTCCTGGACGATCCGGTCGGGCGATGCCGGGTCGATCGCCAGGACGCAAGTTGCCAGGCAGGGTCTGCGGACGAAGCGGACGATCCATACCGAGGAAGTCTCCGACGTCACCTGGCGTCGGGCGCGCGCCGCCCGGACGGGTGGGACGCGTTTGACCCGGGCGATTTCCTCCACCTGGAAGGTTTGGCCGATTGTTTCCCGGCCAGTTGCCTCCGGCGATTTGACCTGGCAGCGTCGTGGGTCGACCACCCGCAATGCCGCCTCCCAGGTCGGGAAAGCTCGGACGCTGGTTGGGGCGATTTAGTCCCCCCGGCAAGTTGTTGTTCGGTCGATTGGCGATGCTGGGACGATCAATGCTGGGACGGTTCGAAGGCCGCGCGACGGGCCTTGTCGAAGGCTTCAGCCCTCCGCTAGGACGAGTAATCGATGGGCGATTCACCGCTGGCCGATTTGCCGTCGGACGATTTACGTTAGGCCGGCTGACATTCGGCCGCCCGGCCGTCGGGCGGTTTACGTTTACATTGGGACGGCTGACGGCGGGGCGGCTGACACTAGGGCGACTTACATTGGGCCGCGACGCAGGGCGCGCGCCCCCCAAGTTGCCAGTGCTGGGACGCGCCGCGGGGCGCGGCGCAGGTCGGGCCGCGGCGGCTCGTCCCCCCCCCCCCCCCCCCCCCCCCCCCGCCGCCCCCCCCCCCACCCCCGCCCCAAAAACCCCCCCCCCCCCATCGGGCCCGG
>JALHPA010000152.1 GCA_022842745.1 Pirellulales bacterium | reverse complement strand
CAGCTCGTCATCGGCACCGGTGGCGCCATCGAGTTTTTCGACATCGCCACGCGGAAACCGGCAGCGACCGCCGAGAGCCAGGAGCCCGCCATGCAACTCGTGGGGCTCGCGCCGGGCGGCGAATTGGCGATGGTGTCGCGCGGCAACCACGTTCAGCCGTGGAACCTGGGAGCGGCGGCAAAAGTCGGCCCTGGACTGAAGCACGCCGGACAAGTCATGTGGGTCTCGCCAAGTCCCCGTGGCCGAATTTCCGCGTCGGGAGGATTTGGCGATTCCAAGACGCGGCTGTGGAACGTCGATACGGGCGAGGTCGTCGCCGAGCTTCCGACGGGGCATCTCCCCACCATCAACATCGCCTGGAGTGCCGACGGCTCGCTCGTCGCAACTGCCAACGGAGACGGCACGGTCCTTCTATGGAACTCCGACGGAGTGCCTCGCGGCTTGCCGATTCGACATCGGGGACACGTGAACGCGCTGGCCTTCAACGCGAACGCCTCAGCGCTTATCACCGGTTGCCGTGACGGGACGGCACGGGTCTGGGACATCAAGGGTGAAACCCCCTTCGAGCTCTCGTTGCCGCACGGAGGGCCGGTCTATCGCATTGCCTTTCGATCCGACGGCGCCAGGATCGTCACGGGATCCGACGACGGCCTGGCCCGCGTTTGGGATCTGCCTTCGGGCGACCTGGTCGGCCAGCCGCTAGTGCAAGGCGGCGCCGTGCGAGCCGTCGCCTTCTCGCCCGACGGAAAGATGCTCGTGACCGGAGGCATCGAAAAATCGACTCGCGTCTGGGACTCCCAGTCGCAGAAGCTCCGCGGGAAACCTGTCTGGCATAAATCCCAGATCTACCAGGCCGTTTTTTTGCCCGATGGGGAAACGTTTCTCTGCGCCACCGGCGGGGACGTGACTTCGCCCTCGGGCGTCGCCGAATTCCGCAGCGCGACAACCGGCGCGGCGGTCGGTGAGCCGTTGCGCCACGAAGGGGGCGTGCAATGCGTCGCCTTGAGTCCCGACGGTTCGACCGCGCTGACCGGCAGCCTCGATATGACGGCCCGCCTGTGGAACGTCCAAACCCGAAAGCCGATCGGTCAGGCGATGCGCCACGACGGCTACGTGCTGGCGGTCGCTTTCGCGCCGGATGGTAAGAGCGTTTTGACAGGGAGTCGGGATTTTACGGCCCGCCTCTGGAGCGCGCAGACCGGCGAACCTCTGGGGAAGATGTTTCAGCATCAGGGGAGCGTCTGGGGAGTCGCGTTCAGCCCCGACGGAACGAAGATCGCCACCGCGTCGGACGACGGCGCTGCTCGCCTCTGGGATCGCGAGACAGGCCGCCTCATTGGTCCCGCCATGAGGCACGACGGCATGGTCGCTGGAATTGCCTTCAACCCCCAAGGTGCCATGCTTGTCACTGGCGGCGGTGACAACTGCGTCCGGATCTGGAATGTGCCGCAGCCGACGAAGGGGACTGTCAAAGCGGTCGCACTTCGCACGCAGTTACTCACCTGCCGCCAGCTCAATGCTGACGACGGAGTCTCGTTCCTGGGGGGCGCGGCCTGGCAAAAAATCCGTCTGGAACTCAGCGAACTTTCCAGCGAGGCTAATTGAGCTGGCTCGTTCCCTTGGGTTACTCAGCCGACGGTGAACAACGCCGCGCGGTATACTGGCGTCATGCAACACCCGCCGCCGCTCTCTGAAAGGCTACTGGCCTGGCTCCGCCGCGCGGTGGAGTTGGGGGCGTCCGATTTGCACCTGATCGCGGGCCATCCTCCCGTGGTGCGATTGCATGGCGACCTGGTGGAACTGCCCGACCCGCCCCTCTCGGGCGAAGAGACGGCGCAGCTCCTGGGCCCGCTGCTGCCTGGCTTATCGGGCAAGTCACCGGCCGGTCAGACCGATACCGACTTGTCGTTCGAACTTCCACTGGGGAGCCAAACGAGTCGGTTCCGCGTGAACGTGTTTCGAGCGGCGGGCGAGGTGGGAGCCTGCGTGCGGGTCGTGCCGACCGAGATTCCCGAGTTCGACTGGGCCGGCTTTCCGCCGGGGCTGGCCGAGCGGCTCGCCTTCCTCCGCGACGGGCTGGTGATCTTGAGCGGCTCGACCGGCTCGGGCAAGACCACCACGCTGGCCATGATCGTGAACCTTGTCAACCTCCGGGGCGGCTACCGCATCATCACCGTCGAGGAGCCGGTCGAGTACCGCTTTCCCAGGTCCGCGAATTCGGTCGTCACGCAGCGCGAGGTAGGGCAAGACGTTCCCACGTTCGCCGACGGCCTCAAGTATGGGCTGCGGCAAGACCCGGACGTGATTCTGGTCGGCGAAATCCGCGACCAGGAGACGGCCCAGATGGCCCTCTCGGCCGCCGAGACGGGGCACCTCGTCCTCACCACGCTTCACACTCGCGACGCCAAGGGGGCCATCACGCGATACGCCGATCTCTTTCCCCAGGAGAGCCAGCGCGACGTCCGCACCTTGCTGGCCCTCAGCTTGCGGGCCGTCGTCGCCCAGCGGTTGCTCCCCGGCGTCGAACGCGGCGCCAAACGGCACCTGGCCCTCGAAGTGCTCTGGAACACGCACCCGATCGCCGCCGCCATCCGCACCGGCAAGGTCGAGAGTATCGACAACTACCTGCTCACCGGCCGCGAGAGCGGCATGCTCAGCTTCGACGAATCCGTGCGGCTGCTTCTCAAGTCCGGCAAGATCACCCGCGCCATCGCCGAGCAGAACGTGCGCGAAGCGGCGTTTTTGGATCGGTGAATCAAGGGCGCCAGGCCCGAGTCGAGTGGCCATGCAGCGGGGCCGTGGAGATGTATCAAGGCTACTTAACGTCTGTAGCGCCATACCCATGCGTGGTAGCCACGTAACGAGTCTGATCTTGATAGGAGCATCATCACGTCGAAGGCGTTGCAGTTGCGGACGGTTATGGAATCATGCTAGCCAATCGTCCAAAAGCCGGATAGTCTCTAGATTAGCGTAGGCAAGAAGGTTTCTTCGTTACGAATCGAGGTATCCATGTCGAGGCGCGATACGCCGATGGGCATTTTGTCGATCGTTCTCATCGCTTGTTTCGGTCTCACTTCCGCCTTCGCGGGCGAAGCCAATTGGCCGCAGTGGCGGGGGCCGAAGGGGGATGGGCACGCGGTCGAGTCGGGCCTGCCGACGAAATGGGATGCGTCGTCGATCGTGTGGAAGACGCCGCTTAAGGGATGGGGCCAATCGTCTCCCACGATCTGGGGCGACCGCATCTTCATGACCACGGCGCTCGAAGGGGGGAAGCAGCGGGTCGTGTTTTGCGTGAACAAGGCCGACGGCAAAGTGCTCTGGGAGCAGGTGGCCTGGACCGGCGCGCCGGAGAAGTCGCATGACATGAATGGCTGGGCGTCGGCCACCTGCGCGACCGACGGCGAAGTGGTGGTGGCGTTCTTCGGCAAAGGGGGGCTGCATGGCTACTCCGTCGATGGCAAGCCGCTCTGGTCGCGCGACCTGGGCCCCTTCGAAGGGCCCTGGAGCACGGCTGCCTGCCCGATAATCGTCGGCAATCTCGTGATTCAAAATGGTGACTCCGATAGGGACGCCTTTCTGGAAGCGTTCGACCGGCTTACCGGCAAGAGCGTGTGGCGCGTCCCCCGGCCCGACCATCGGGGCTGGAGCACGCCCGTCTTGTGGAAGCATCATGGCCGCGAGGAACTGGTGCTCAATGGTCATGAAGGAGTGACCGCCTACGAACCGGCGACCGGCAAGACCCTCTGGTTCTCGAAGAACTCGAACGGCCGCGGCGAGCCGACCGTGACCCCCGCGGGAGAATTGCTGTATGTCCTTTGCGGGTTGGCGGGGGAGATGTACGCCCTGCGGCCCCAGGCGAGCCCGACCGAGCCGCAAGTCGCCTGGACGACGCCGCGCAAGAGCGGCCGTGATCTCCCCTCGCCGATCGTGGTGGGGGACTATCTGCTCGTTTGCTCCTTGAATGGTGTCGCGTCGTGCTATGAAGCGGCCACCGGCAAGGAGCTGTGGAAGGAGCGGCTCGACGGGAAATTCAGCGCCTCGCCCATTGCCATCGACGGGCAAGTTCTTTTCTTGAGCGAGACCGGGGAGACGGTCGTCATTGCCCCCGGCCCCGAGTTCAAGGTTGTCGCGAGGAATTCGCTCGGCCCGACGCCCGACGAGATCTTTCGAGCCTCGATCACGCCGCTGGGCGGGCGAGTTTACCTGCGGTCGGACAAACAACTCTACTGCGTGGGGAAGACGGAACCGGCGAAGTAGCGAACTGGGACAGGCTGGTTGAACTAACAGCAAAGTAGATAAGAAGCAACGACCCACTTCGAGGATAAAGAGACACTTTCTTCCGAACCTGGGTGGCTGGGGAACTGTCGATTTAGTCGGCGAAAACGCAACTGCTCGCATTCAGCTTGACCTGCTAGCGTTGGTGTGTGGTTAGGGTTCGATTGGAGTTGGATATAATTCCAATGGGGATTGTGTTTTGTGGTAAAGACAAGGAGGTGGGCCATGAATACGGAAGACTCGGCTGGCCCCGCTGGCGTGGAGAAACCTGCCCGAACGTACTGGGCGTATGATGCATTCCAGCGGGGGCAATCTTACCTGCTCGGCGATCTCGACAAGTTGATCGGGGATGACGATCCTGTCCGGTTGTTTGATGAATTGCTCGACGCCATCGATTGGAAACCGTGGGAACGCGAATTCGCGGGGAACTACGGACAACCGCCGATTCGTCCACGAATTCTCGCGGGAATCATTTTGTTCGGGTTAGTGCGTGGCGTGCGTAGCAGTCGACGCCTCGAAGAAGCATGCAAGCTACGCCTCGATTTCCGTTGGCTCGCCTTGGGACATCGACCTGACCATTCCACGTTTTGTCACTTTCGCACGCGGTTTGAGACGCCACTCAAGGACCTGTTTCGCAGAGTCAACCAGTTGGCGATGAGCATCGGTTTGATTCGGCTGGGGGAAGTAGCCTACGATGGCACGCGGGTCAAAAGCTACAATAGTCGCTACCGAACCCTGACTGCCGAGCACATCGAGAAGAAGCTGCAGGAACTGGACGGAATCTTCGATGCAGCGATGCGGCAATTCAAGGCGCATGACGAGGACGCCGAGGGAGGCAGTTCCGCGCGGTTGCCGAATGAACTGGGGACGCTCCAGCAACGCCGCGCCAAATTGCAGGCCGTCTTGGAACAGGCACGCGCTGCGGACCAGGAACGACACCGCGAAGGCCTGAAGTCTCCGGTTCAGGTTCCGATGAGCGACACGGATTCCCGGGTCATGCCGAACAAGGAAGGAGGCTACGCCCCGAACTACACCCCCACCGCGGTAACGGACGGTGAGCGGGGTTTCATCTTGGACGTCGACGTCCTGAACAGGGTCAACGAAGGCAGCGAATTGGTACCCGCGATCGACCGCGTGGAAGCCACGTATGGCGAGGTCGAGGTGCTGATGACCGACGCGGGCAATTGCAGCGGTTCGAATCTGCAGGCACTCGCTGAGCGCGACATCACGGTGTTGGCGCCCGCGAAATCCTCCCAACCCGAAGTGGGAAATCCAGCCTTGCGGGACGATCCCCGCGAACCCGTGCCGGACTCGGAGTGGCCGAAACTGCCACGCAACTCGCAGGGGCAACTCGACAAATCGTGTTTTGTGTTCGCACCGGAAAAAGACTGCCTCTATTGTCCGCTGGGCAAACCTCTTCTGTACGAACAAACGAAGCAGGAGACCCGCGGTACAGAACCTCTCCGCCGTCGGTTGTACCGCTGTCAAGAGTGTGCTGGTTGTCCTCTCCAGGCAAAATGCATGTCGAACCGAGGTAAACGAGGGCGAACCGTGACGCGCGATCAATACGAACAAGTACGGCAAGAGACGGCCCAGCGGATGTCGACACCGGAGGCGAAGGAACGCTACGACCAGCGACCGCGAATCGCGGAAACGCCCTTTGGAATCCTCAAAGGGGTGTTTGGCATTCGACAGTTTCTGCTGCGCGGCTTGAAGAAGGTACGGATCGAGTGGCGGTGGGCGGCGACCGCGTTCAACATCATCAAATTGGTACGTGAGCTAGGGACAATGCGCGCCGAGTTCGCTCGGATGGCCACGATGCCCACGTAACAGGGCGATCTGAAAAGACTGCGTAAACTCTCATCGGCGCCACGTTGCTCTTGGAGACCAACCGACCCCAACCGAACATGGAACACCAAAGCCATGCACCCAAAACCGTGGACATGTGCTTGTAAGCCTGATGCGTGGCAATGCTATTATCTCGACAGTTCCCTAGGGTGGCTGGTGGCTGAGCCTTAGCGAAGCCCCAGACTGTTTCCGGGGATTCATTGGGTTCTTCCGAATCTTGCGCGCCGGGCTAGGAGCGAACAAGGAGGATTTTCTTAGGCAACGCTGGCGCGTTCCATCTTCAAATTGCGCACGAATGAGCCGGATGAACCCGCTTTCACTTACCAGTGATTCTACCGCAGGCGCTTGAACTTCAGCACGCCGATCGTCTTGTCGGTGCCGGGGGGATCGGTGGCGAAGGCGTTGGCGTCTTCGAACGTGAAGACCTTGTCTTCGACTTGCCCGTCGTAGTTGAGGCGGACCTTGGCCTGGTCCCCTTCGGCCGAGAGGACTTCCCACGTGCCGGTTCCTTCC
>JALHPA010000151.1 GCA_022842745.1 Pirellulales bacterium | reverse complement strand
AGGACGGCGTATAACTCCGCATCGGCAAGCGGGCGGGGGTTCCCGTTCATGCTGTTGCCGCGAGAGGCTTGGACCAATGGTCCCAACTGGTCTCGACCAACTCCCAGGTCGCTCAGTCGCGACGGAATGCCAATTCTGGCGGAGAGTTGCTCGATGCGCTCGATGAAGGCGATTGCCGCGGTGCTGTCGTAAGAATAGGGGCGGCTCAGTACGGCGCGGGCCAAAAACGCCAGTTCGCGTTGGCAGGTTTCCCGGTTGCAGCGCAACGCGGCCGGCAACATGACCGCGCACGCCAGTCCGTGAGGTATGCGGTGCAAGACACCCAAGGCGGCGGCCACTCCGTGTGCCATTCCCAATCCGGAGTTGGCCAGTGCGATGCCAGACAATAGCGCCGCGTGGGACATCGCCTCTCGCGCCTCGCGGTTGGCGCCGTCCTGAACCGCCAACTCAAGCGCGGGGATGGCCTTGGTCAGCCCTTCAAGCGCAATCGCGCGTGGAACGGGCTGCGCCTTGCAGGAGATGAAGCTCTCGATCAACTGGGTGATTGCATCCATGCCGGTGTAGGCAGTGATCGTCGGCGGCAAGCTGACCGTCAATTCGGGGTCGACGAGCACCGCCCGGGGAATCAGGCGATAATCCCTCAAGCTTTTCTTAAAGGGTGGATCGAAACTGGAAATGACGGCGTTCTTGGTTGCTTCGCTCCCCGTGCCGGCGGTCGTGGGCAGGGCCAAAATCGGCAGGGGCGAGCGCGTCAGTGTCAGCCCGCGGCCCACCCCTTCAAGATAATCGCGGACGCCGGCGCCTTGGCGGTTCACGGCGAGCGCGGCGACCGCCTTGGCCAGATCGATGGCCGATCCGCCGCCGACGGCCAGCACGAAGTCCCCTCCTTTGGGCTGCCGATCGGCAAGCGCTTGGGCCAAACGATCGACATCTGCGACTTCCGGCTCGCGCTCGATTGTCCCCAGCGGTGCGCATTCGACTTCCGCATCGGTCAGGATCAAGCGAATTCGCTCCAGCGCGCCCTGTGCGGACAGAGTTTTAGAGCCGCTGACCAGAAAGGCGCGCGTGCCAAGCTCGCGCGCGAGCTTTCCCAATTCTACCAACCGCCCCCACCCGAAGAGAATCCGGGGGGGAAGTGCAAGATCGTAAGACAGGACTGGGTCCCCGGGGGGGCGGGCCATGGCGGGGGATCGTTAGAGCAACTCGGGAACGGGCGTGCCGTCCGATAAGGGAATGGGGCGACCGTCGGCCGATTGATAGGTGATTTGCCGGGAGTCGAAACCCAGCAAGCGAAACACCGTGGCGTGGATGTCGGCCGGCGAGACCGGGCGATGCAGTGGAAACGCGGCCGTGCTGTCCGATTCTCCGATCACCTGGCCGCCGGGAACGCCACAGCCGGCGAGTACCATCGAGTAGCAATCGGGCCAATGGTCTCGGCCGGCGTCTTTGTTAATTACCGGGGTGCGGCCGAAATCCCCCATCCAGATCACGAGCGTCGTCTCCAACAGCCCCCGCTCGGCGAGATCGTCGAGCAACGCGGCGAACGCCTGCTCCATCGGCGGCACAAGCTGGTTCTTGAGCAGGTTGAAATTGTCCTTGTGCGTGTCCCAGACAATGCTTGGCCCGTTGACCGTGGTCACAAATCGAGTCCCCGCTTCGATCAATCGCCGCGCCAACAGGTGGCTTTGGCCCCAGGGATGGCGGCCGTAGCGATCGCGGACGTGGTTCGGCTCGCGTGAAAGATCGAAGGCTTCTCCTGCTCGCCCGGTGGTCATCAAAGCCAGGGCTTCGGCGCGGTTGGTTTGATAATCGCGGCTGGCGGTACAGTCGGCGGCGCTGGCCCGCTCCAATTGGGAAAGCAAATGTCGGCGGTCCGCGAGCCGCTCGGCTGGAACCTCAATCAAGCGACCGAGATTCGGCACCTTGAACTGCTTCGCGTTCGGATCGGCATTGACGACGAAGGGATCGAACCGGGGGCCGAGACAGCCTCCGAACTGCCCGGGAGTAATGTACTGAAAGCTGTCGCAATGGGGCGAGGGCGTAATGACGTAGGGGGGGGCGCCGTTCCGCTGCGACTCCCGCTGGCTCAGCCAGCCGACGAGCGTGCCAAAGCTGGGATGGTCCGCGCGGCTGGGGTTGATGAGCGTGTTGTCGATTCGGTAGGGGCGGCCCACGATCGACCAGTACATGCCGGAGTTGTGCTGGGTGTGCTGGTGATGCAGGGTGCGGACGATGGCCAGTTTGTCTGCCCGCGTCGCCATGCGGGGGAGCAACTCCGAGACCTGAATGCCGGGGACATTGGTGGAGATCGTATGGAATGGGCCGCGGACCGTGTCCGTGGCATTCGGCTTGGGATCCCAGAGGTCGAGATGGCTCGGCGCGCCGCAATTGAAAATCAGAATGACCGACTTGGGCCGGGCGGAGAGCGCGGCGGGTTGCGTGGCGGCGGCCTGTAGCCAGCGACCGGCGAACTGGCCGAAGGCGCCCAGCTCGACGGCGCCTAGTCCAACAGCGCCTGCCAAGAGCGCCTGGCGGCGGGAGATCGGCCGCTGGGAAACGGACTGCGGAAAGACAACCATGCGTCGCACCCTCCGTTCGACAGTTACGGCAAGCCGATTCGCAGTCGCGGACGACGAGACCGGTCCGAACGAACCGCCGCTGCTTTCTCCCTTCCGGTCGAACTTAGCCAGCAAACGAGCTTACCCATGCCGGGGTGGCCGTGCAAGCGCGCCTGGATCGGTTCTAATAGTTGGCACCCACTGCGGAGTAAGACTTTCCGCACGGTGGTATCGCTGGCCAAAAGAATTTAGGGACTTCGAGATTTTTCTGGATCAATTTCGCCATCGGCGGGCACAATATTGTGGAGCGCAGGGATCGCGAGGTTGCAGGTTTTCAAACCATCGCTTCCGATTTCGCTCCTGGGCCCAAATTACCCAAGACTTTGATTAGCGATCCGCCACTCGACCGGCAGTCGGATGCCGCGCTCATTGCGCGCTTTGCCGAAGTGCGCGACGAGCGGGCGTTCGCCGAGTTGGTTGCCAGGCACGGCGGATTGGTGCTGGCGGTCTGCCGCCGCCGGGTCGGCCATGTCGAGGATGCCGAGGATGCGTTCCAGGCTGTGTTTTTGACGTTGGCGGCGCGGGCCAGGGCCTTGCGGCGGGTGCGATCGCTGGCGGGTTGGCTGCACAACGTGTCGGTGCGAGTAAGTTACCGCGTGCGGCGCGGCAACCGGCGATGGGAAGCACGGCGAATCGAGCGCGGACGCAGCCCCGGCGTGCCCGCCAACGAAGCGGTGAACGAACTGAGCGCGGTCTTGGACGAGGAATTGACAGCGCTTGCTTCGCGGTATCGCGAGGTGCTGGTGCTGTGCGACTTGGAAGGTCATACGCGGCAGGAAGCTGCCCGCCGACTGGGGCTTTCCGCGGGCACGGTGGCCAGCCGGCTTAGCCGGGGGCGCGAGGCGCTGCGGCGGAGGTTGGTCAAGCGGGGCGTGACGGTTGGGGCAGGCGGGTTGGCGGCGACGCTGGCCCGCGGTGGCTCTGCTGCGCCGCGCGTGACGGCGGAGTTGGGCAGCGAGACCGTCCAGCGGGCGCAGCGGTTTTTAGCGGCCCGGGGCGGGGGCGAACTGGTAACAGCGGACAAAATCACCACGATGGCTCAAGGAGTGCTCCACACCATGTTTCTCAGCAAGATCAGCACCACCGTTTGCATTGCCGCGCTCGACGGAGCGCTGGTTCTTGGGGCAACGCCCGCCTCCCGGTTGGTTGGTTTATCCTCGCCGGCGCAGGGGGCGCAATACTTCGAGGAGACGTTTGACGACGGAGACGCGACCGATGGCAACCCGGTGAAATGGGTCGTGCCAAGCTATCTGTCGAGCCTGTCCAACAACATTATGCGAGTTGAAAATGGCAGCTTGATTGTGACCCCGCCAAACCGATCGCCGAATTTTATCGGGTACGATCGAAACTGGACGGAGGGGGACGCCGTGACGGACGGAATTCAGTTACAGGATTTCTCGCTACGGACCCAGGTCCGGGGTCTGTCTCCGGCAACCGGCGTCTCTCCCTACTGGATCGGCATCAGCACGCGCGACACGCTGACCAAAGACTTTACGACCGGTTCATCTATTTGGGCGAGTATCGGATCGAACGGGGTGCTAGCGGTCGGCTACTTGTCGAAACCGTTGCTCAACAGCGCAGCATCTCAGTTTGAATTTGGTCGAACGAATACGGGCTTGGACTTTGTCGACGAGGAGATCAACCTGCAAATCGATGTCGCGGGAAATCGAGCAGCGGTGAGTGCCTGGAGGGTGGGGGACGAACCACCTCTGTCTCCTCAGTTGAGAGGCACCATTCCCGCAAGTTTGTCCACCAGTGGACCCATCACGCTCTGGTCATTCGCCCAGGTGTCCGACTGGAACAAGCCGGTTGCCTTTCGTTACGTCTCCACTTCGGTGCCGGAACCGTCGACAGCGGTGCTGGGATCGCTGGGACTGTTGGCTCTCGCGGCTTACGCCTACCGCGTCCGGTTGGGGCGCGTCGGTGCGTTGGAAAAGCGATTCTAACGACGCGACGCAGGGCGTTCGTGAAATGGCCCTTTCGGGCTGCGGACGATTTTTCACTCATTCTTGCCATTTTTCTGGATCAATTTGGCAGGCGGGGACTATGTATATTGTGGAAGCTCGCGGCGACGGTTTGCCGCCGCGAGTACTCCTCCTGATAGTCGCCCGCGCTTGATTTCTGATCCGCCACTTGATCGCCAGCCGGATTCCGCGCTGTTGGCGCGGTTTGCGGCGGTGCGCGATGAGGGGGCGTTCACGGAATTGGTCACGCGGCACGGCGCGATGGTGTTGGGAGTTTGCAAGCGCATCGTGCGGCAGCGCCAGGACGCCGAGGACGCCTTCCAAGCGGTGTTTTTGGCCTTGGGGGCGCAGGCACGCCCGCTGCGGAGGATCCGGTCGTTGTCCGGCTGGCTGCACAACGTGGCGGTGCGAGTGAGCTGCGACATTGTCCGAGCGAATCGGCGGCAAAGCCGAAAATTGGAATCGTTGGCGGAACATCGTCAGAGATCCGGCGGGCAAGGCAAGGCCGACTTGCAGGGGGTGCTGGACGAGGAACTGGCGGCGTTGTCGCCACAGTATCGGGAAGCGGTGGTATTGTGCGACTTGGAGGGGCGGACGCGGGAAGAGGCTGCCCGCCAATTGGCGGTTTCGGCCGGTACGGTGGCCAGCCGACTGAGCCGCGGACGAGCGGCGTTGCGGGAACGGCTCCTGAAGCGGGGCGTGAGCCTGGCGGCGGGAGGCGTGGCGGCGGCTCTGGGGCGGTGCCTGGAGGCGAGTCCGAGCGTGCCGTTGGGACTGACAAAACAAACGGTTCGCGCGGCGCAGCGGTTTTTGGCGGCGCGGGGCGGGGGCGAAGTTATTGCGGCGGACAAGATTACCACGATTGCTCAAGGAGTGCTTCACACCATGTTTCTCAGCAAGATTAGCACGACGGTAGGAATCGCCGCGTTGGCGGCGGCGTTGGTTTTGGGGTCGGGGCCGGTCCTGTCCTGGTTCGGTCCGCAGCCGGAGGCGCGCGCCGGAACGATATTCATTGACAATTTTGACGATGGCAGCCTGACCGATAACAAACCGGTAAGTTGGCGCTCCGATCAAGGCGGCAGCATCCGAATTCAGGATCAGAGCTTAATCTTGACGGGTAATTCCGTCCCGCTGGCAGTGCCAAACACGCCCAATCGGCCGAATGTGTCGATCCAAGCGCGAGTGCGATTGCTGGAAGGCACTTCGATCGGCTTAGCTGGACGACGGGGTGTTCCCGTCAACGGGAGAGAGAGTTATTTTGCGTACTTGGTCCGCGACGGGGCCACGAATTATGCGGGAATCGCTTACGGAGGGAGCGTCCAGGGCATTGATGAGGTCGAAGTGCCCTTCGACGTGAGATTCGAAGACGTGAACCTGCAATTGGATATTTTCGGAAACCAGATCAAGTATTGGGCGTGGCCCGCGAACCAGCCTCGTCCGGCAGCGCCGCTGGGAGAAGCAATCGACAACACACTCACGAATGGTTCGATATTCGCATTTGCGGGAAGTGATGCGCTGTCGGGGGCGACGCGGGCCTCAGGGGCGTTTCGCTACATCTACGTTTCGGACACGCCGATTGTGGATGTGCCCGAACCGTCGACTGCGGTATTGGGATCGCTTGGAGCGGCGTCCCTATTCTGCTTTGCCTTCCGTGCCCGGCTGGCGCGGGTTCGGTCCGGAGATTGAGATAAGCGGGGCAGGACTTTTAAGGGCAGGTTGGCGCCAACCGACTCATCTCCGGCCGGAATTCGGACAGGGTTGACAGCGGTTGGCGCTATTTTTTGGGGTCGGCTGCCGAGTCCTCCTTGATTTTCGTCGACGTTTCCGTGAGCGGCGTTTCGGCCGACGATGCGTTCTTCTTGGTGTCTTCAGCCGCCTTGGAGTGTTCTTTCGCGTGCTGTTCGGCGCGGGTTTTGACCGCTTTCCAGAGTTCCTTTTCGCGGGCTTTGGTTTCGGGGTTCAGGCTTTCCGAGATGGGGGGCATTGCTTCGACGGCCAGTTTTGGAGGGAGGTCGAGCGCCGCGAGTTCCTTTTCGTCCCGCACGTATACCGTAAGGT
>JALHPA010000150.1 GCA_022842745.1 Pirellulales bacterium | reverse complement strand
GTGCCGCATTGATTGCGGGGTTCTTTTGCCTGCGCGGATTTGGATCGCGTTCCAGCTACTGATCACCCCGCTGGCGCATGACGGCTGGATGCCGGTCGAGAGGTCAAGGCATCAACGCTTTTGGCGGCGTGCTCAATGGGGGTGGAGATCGTCGAGCGTCGATTTGCCGGGAAAAGCGCTCCCCTGTCCCCTCCGGGGGCCACAGTTCGTCGACGGGAACCGCAAGTTCGCGGAAGCGACGAGCCGGCAACGCCAGAGTATCCCACGCGCTGGAAATGGGTCGGGCAAACGCCGCATAGTCACACAAGCGGACTGCTAAGAACGCGTACCAGCGACCGCCGAGGGGAAACAACTGTTCCGAGGCCACGGGGGCCCGATCACCCACCACATGGTACGCAAAGACAAATAGTCCGTGAAACCCGCCCCCGAACAATCTTTCCCACCCGTCGAGCCCGCGCAGATCCTCGCGGGTGGACCAGTTCCGCCAATACTGTTTGCGGCGGCCGCCGGGAAACAGCCGTCCCTTGACATCGACCAGCCAGGAGCTGGGACCGCTGGGAGACACAATAAAATCCAGGCTTTTGATGGAGCCGTCGGCGAGCTGGGCGCGTTTGGTTTCGTCGACCGCCACGTAGGCGATTCTTCGCTGGCGCAAATACGCTTCGAACGCCGCCTCGTAATGATTGTCGCGCTTGGCCATTCGCCCCTCGAAGGGAAAGCCGTGGATTGGAGTTAGTTTAGCGGGTGAGGGGCCCGATTGCAGCCTTTTTCCATGATTCCGGCCGAGCTGGGGTAGGAAGCTATGCGGTTCCCACGATCCGACGGTTGCGCGCTTTGTTTAACGCCGCCTGGTCGCGCCTCCCCAAGCGCGCAACACTCCGTATGCCATCGCCGCGAAAAGGGTAGGGATCACGAGCCGCGGCCAGCGCACGACAACGACCAGACCCGCCAGGAATACGCCCCACATCCAGGGACGCAGGCGGTACAACTCGCCGTACGCGAGCCAAACGGCGCCAACCAACGATCCCGCGCGCAAACAAGCGGCGGCGGCAGCGCTTTGGGCATCCGCTACGTAAGCGGCGGTCCCGGCCACAAGCAACAGCACTGCGAAGCCGCCGAGCGCCTGTCGTCGTATGTCCTGCATCGATAAAACTTGGAGTTGGGTTCAAAAACCGTATCCGCTGTCCACGTCCGGACCTGGGTTTTTCCGCGGGAATTGCTATCAATAACTTGCCGTGGCGGCGCACCATCTTATGTCATTTGCTGCGGAGGTTGTTCTGATAACCGATCCGGCCTGTTTGTGGGGCTTATTTGCGGCCCATCCGCTGGCCACGGTCAACGCGGTGCTCAACGGCGCCGCGACCGTCCTGCTCGTGGTCGGCTATGTGCTGATTCGTCGCCGGCGCGATCGCGCGCACCGCAACGTGATGCTGATGGCATTTGGCGTGTCCGTTCTGTTCTTGATCTCGTATCTGGCGTATCACGTCTGGCCGGTGGGCGCTAAGACTACGCCTTTTGGGGGAACGGGGGCGGTGCGGGCGGTCTACCTGGTAATCCTCGTATCGCACATCATTTTGGCGGCGGCCGTTCCCGTCCTGGCTGGTTGGACGATTTGGTTAGGGCTGAAAAACGAGCGAGCCCGCCATCGCCGACTGGCCCGCTGGACTTTTCCCATCTGGCTGTATGTGTCGATCACGGGCGTAATCATCTACTGGCTGCTCTACCATCTCTACCCGGCTGGCTGATTTGGCCGTACAATATCGCTGGTTCCGCCGAGAATTGATAACGAGACGATTGAGCAAGAACCGGCGGAAACGGAACGCCGCGGACGATGGGATCGACTTTGAGGGCTTCAATGACAACCGCAGGAAGATTTCGACCGTCCGGCGTGACGCTGCTGGCATTTCTGATCGTTGTGCTGACAGCCTCGGCAGTCTGGGCTTGCCCCAACTGCAAGGAGGCCCTAGCCGCGAACGACGTGGCTCGAACCGGCGTGGTGAAGGGGTATTTTTACAGCATTCTGTTCATGATGGGGATGCCGTTTGCACTTTTGACCGGGTTTGGCGCGCATATGTATCGCCTGACCAGGAAGGCTCGGGCTGAAAGGGATTTGCCGACTTCTTTTCCTTCGCCCCAAAAATTCTCGCCGCCGACGCATTCAAGCGAGCCATCGGCCGCCGCCCGCAGACTCAATCCGGACGATTGAGCTGGGAAAGCTCTGGCCCGGAATCGACGTTCGGGGCGGGGAGTCTGTTGGGCAGACGAACGCCGGTGTTTCGGCTCAGGCTTGCTCGCTTTGCCGTCGTTCCTCATCCGTGAGTTGGCGCCGGTCCCAATAGAGATCAAAGCCAAGCCAAAGGGCGCGCGCATAGCGAAAAAACCAGAGGGGAAACAGCACGCAGAATGCCGTGCAAATGGCCAACTGGGCTTCGGGCGAGAGCGTATCGGTCACGAACAGGGCCAGGAAACAGGCGGTTACTAAGAGGGCCGTGAGGCCGTAGTTGACGTAGATCGACCCCAAGTAATAGCCCGGGGCACGGTCGAATTTCAGATCGCAGACCGAGCATCGGTCCTTCATGCGCAGCCAATTGGCAAAGAGCGGTCCCTGGCCGCATACGGGACAACGGAGTGCAAGTGCTCGCAAAAGCACGCGGCGTCGGCGGTTTGGGGATGGGGTGGCCATGAGGGAGGCTGTAGCTGAGCCGCTGGAGTCCGTATGATACCGATCCGATTCAAAGTGAACACCTCAGGAGGGATCGTGCCGTATGGCGGGTTTCGGCAGGTTTTTGCAGGGGGCGGCGCTTGTGGTTTTGCCGGTACTGGCATTCGAGCATTGGAATCGGCAGGTCTGGCTGTTTGCGTCGTTGGGGTTTTCCGCCAGTTTGTTCTTGATCGGCCGAGTCATCGAGGGCTACGCTCAGCGATGAGCCCAGAGCGACTGGGCGAGCGCCGAATTCAACGGTCGGCGTGGACGAGAAGGAATTGTTTTCACGGCAGGTCCCAGTGTCGATGCTTTACCCGCTACGGTTCGAACCGATCTTTCGACGGTACATCTGGGGGGGGCGGCGGCTTGGAACGGTCCTGCGCAAGCCCATCGGAGCGAACCTCGATACCGCCGAAAGCTGGGAGGTTGTCGATCGTGGACCCGACCAGAGCCGGGTGCTCGCGGGACCCCTGGCTGGCAAATCGCTAGGGGAACTAGTGCGGTTGCACGGCTCGGAGTTGTTCGGCAAGGATTACCCGCAGGCACGCTTTCCTCTGCTGTACAAGTTGCTGGATGCGAATCAACCGCTGTCGGTCCAAGTCCATCCCAACGATGCGGCGGCGGCCCAACTGTCTCCGCCCGATTCCGGCAAGACGGAAGCGTGGGTCGTTCTGGCCGCCGAGCCAGGAAGCGTTTTGTATGCCGGGCTAAAACGCGGGTTCGATCGCTCCGCTTTGGAGCGCGAATTGGCTCGCGGAACGTGCCACCTCTGCTTGCACCGGGTGGAACCCCAGCCTGGGGATTGTTTATTCTTACCGGCGGGCACGGTTCATGCGTTGGGCGCGGGGTTATTGATCGCGGAAATCCAGCAGTCGAGCGATGCAACGTTTCGGCTGTTCGACTGGAACCGGGTCGATGCTGAAGGGCGTCCGCGACCGTTGCACATTGAAGCAGCGCTGGCGGCGATCGATTTCCGACTGGGTCCTATCGATCCGCAAGTTCCAACACCGACGGCCGATCCGTCGGTCTCGCGGCTGGTGTCGTGCGACAAGTTTGTGCTCGACCGGTGGCGGATTGCCGAGCGAACGGTTATCGATCTTAAGGAGGGCTGCCATATAATCTCTGTGGTCGAAGGGGCAATTCTGGTGCGGAACGATCCAATCGGGCAAAGTTTGACGGTGGGGGGCACGGTCCTGTTGCCTGCGTCCCTGGCCCAGGTTGAAATTCAACCGCTTGAACCAACCGTCTTGCTTGATGCCTATCTTCCGTAGATTGGCGAATCTACCGTGGTTTGGTTTATTAGCTGCCAATTTCGCGGTCGATGGATGTACTACGCTCGGGCGACCGATTCGCGCCCAAATGATTGGGTCGCGACACATCTGTATTGAGCCGGACCGCCTATCCCCTTTAGAATCCGCGTCCCTTCCGCTTGAAACGCCGATTTGGATAACTAATCCGATGCGCCGACACCTGACTTTGCCTGGGATGGCTGTGATCGGCGCGGTATTGATCGCAGGGGGATGCCGGGGAACCTCCATGCCGAATTTCTGGCACCCCGGTCCGGCAGGCTACCAAAGGCAGCAGGCAACGCGGTTCGATCCGTATCCTCAGCCGAACATTGCCCCCACGATCGAGGAAGGCCGGCCGCCGGGGTACCAGACCCCGATCCCGGAAACGAACCGTGCTCGCTGGACTTTGGGACAGTAGTCGGCGGTCTTGGGAGGCCGATGCTGTATTGGCCAACGGAATCGTCGCCCGGAACCTCGCCCGTTGGAGAAGGTTGGACCCGCTGCCCGGACTGCTCGCCGGCTGCTCTAATGCGGGTTGGGGCGAACGTGATGCCTTGTTGCATGAGCGCCGTGTATGTCGTCCGCCACGCCTGAGCCCTGTTCCACGCTGCGCTGGATCGGCGATGTCGCTGGCCGATTGCGTCTCATCGACCAAACACGTTTGCCAGTGCAGTTGGCGGAAATCGAGTGTACCGATCCAGAATCGGTGTGGAAGGCGATCCGGACGCTTCAGGTGCGCGGGGCGCCGGCGATCGGGGTCGCCGCCGCGTACGGGTTGGTACTGGGGGTTCAACCGGCGCTCGACTCGGACCGGTCGGGATTCTTGGAGCTGCTGGAACGGACCGCCTCCTACCTGGCGACCAGCCGGCCGACCGCGGTGAACCTGTTTTGGGCGCTGGCGCGAATGGAGCGTGTCGCCTTTGGCAGCGACGCGCGACTGCCGACGCGTGAATTGGCCGAGCGGTTGTTGGCGGAGGCCCACGCGATTCGCGCAGAGGACATCGCCACATGCCAGGCGATCGGCCGTCATGGCGCGACATTGCTGCAAGAGGGCCAGGGGGTGCTGACGCACTGCAATGCCGGGGGGCTGGCCACGGCCGAATATGGCACCGCTCTGGCGGTGTTCTTCGCTGCCCAGGAGAGCGGTAAGCGGTTGCATGTATACGCGGATGAGACGCGGCCGCTGCTGCAGGGTTCGCGTTTGACCGCCTGGGAGTTGCAGCGTCGAGGAATCGAGGTGACGGTAATTTGCGACTCAGCGGCGGCCCAAGTTATGCGCGAGGGCAAAGTACAAGCGGTGGTCGTGGGCGCCGACCGCATCGCCGCCAATGGGGACGTGGCGAACAAAATTGGGACGTATGGTGTGGCCGTTCTGGCCAAAGCCCACGGAATCCCGTTTTATGTGGCTGCACCGACCAGCACGTTTGATTTGACGCTGGATTGCGGCCAGAGAATTCCAATCGAGCACCGTCCGGCCGAGGAGATTACCCACGGCTTTGGCCAACCGACCGCCCCGGCCGGCGTGGCGGCCTATAATCCGGCGTTCGACGTTACTCCGGCCGATCTGATTGCGGCCTTGATCTGCGAACACGGGATTATTTCTCCACCGAATTCGGGAACGATCGCCGCTCTGATTTCGCCCAATTCTCGCGAGGCGTAACCGCTCTTCGCGGGCCACTGGGACGATTTACGGGGGGTGGTACGGCGCCTGATAAGAAGCGAATCAGAATCGGCGCCAGATTGGCATCGGGCGGGGGAGGTGGCTATAATGGTCGCGGGTGTCAGGCCGTTCGGCATAGTCCCACCCTAATGCGGGTCGTCGGGCCACACGACCGATTGAGCGTCGGGGCTTTTTTCCGGGAACAGGAGTTGGCCAATGCGATCTTTGCCCCAATCCCCGTTGTGCTGCGCGCCTGGGCGGATGGATGCCGGCTTATTGGCGGACTCGATCATTCCAACTCGCCAGGTCGTTGGGCGGCGGGGGATCACTCTGGTCGAGATGCTGGTGGCCTTGGTGGTCACGCTGATCATGATGGGGGCGGTGATCACGGTATTCGGTTATATCGGCGAACGGGTCTCGGATAGTCGGGCGTTGATTGAAACCAACGACCGTGTTCGCTCCGCCGTGCAGCGGCTGCGCGAGGATCTGGCCGGGCGAACGGTGGACATGCTCCCCTGGCAGCGCCCGGAGAGCGGCTCAGGGTACTTTGAGATCCTGGAAGGGAAGACCGTCGTCGATCCGCTGAATTACCCACCCGTGACGATCGCGCGGAACCTGATTGGGGACGTGGACGACGTGCTGATGTTCACGGCCCGTAGCCGATCGGCGCCGTTCGTCGGCAAGGTGCTGGTCGGTACATCGTATCAACCGATCGATTCACAATTGGCGGAGGTGGCCTGGTACTTGCGGCCGTCGCCGCTGCCCACCAATCCCACGACGTTCATTCTCTGCCGTCGAATGCGGGTGATCGCCCCGGGATTGAACTTTCCTGACAACCGGCGAGGCGGGTTTTCGGGTCCCCCCGTCTTCCAAAATGGTGCGGCACGGCAAACCGGCGTTAACGGTTACTTTCCCGACCAAAACGACGTTTCGGTTCGCCAAGAAGGCCAGGGGGGGGCCGCGAGGTTTATCGCCAATTCGCTTGGCGAC
>JALHPA010000149.1 GCA_022842745.1 Pirellulales bacterium | reverse complement strand
ACCTACCTGCTGGTCGGCCTCTGCGGCGTCGAACTCGGCGACCACCAGCGCTTCACCATGAAATGGGCGCTGGGCTCCTTCGCCGTCCTGCAGCTCGTGACCCTCCTCTTCGGCGTCGTGCCGCTGACCGGCCGCTGAGCCCAGCCCGCCAGCTGGAGCCGCGGCGCCGTCGCCGCGGAAGGAGCAGGGAGCGGGGAGCGGGGAGCGAGGAGCCTGGAGCCGCGGCGCCCCCGCCGCGGTCGGCAACCTCAACCTCTCCACCTCAACCTCAACCGATCCAGACCTGTCCGGCCCCAATCAACCCACCTCCCCGGCGATCGGCATTATTGACCCATCCCTTATTCGGCCTGTCCCTAATCTGGCCCGGTTCCTGGTGCTTGCCGCTCAAACCGGGCTTGCCGGGTCGGACATCGGAGATACGGTGGGTGCATGAGCGAGCTGGTTTTTGACGTAACGCAGGAGGCTGATGGCGGCTATGTCGCCGAGGCCCTTGGCGAAAGCATCATCACCCAGGCCGACACCTGGGAGGAGCTTCGCGCCAACGTCCGCGAAGCGGTTGCCGCGTTCTACTTCGACCGCCCGGCTCCCAAGACCCTTCGGCTTCGCCTGGTCAGGGACGAAATCCTGGCGTGAAGCTGCCGCGCGACCTTCCCGGGCGCGATTTGCGAATTCAAGGGACAGGCTAATTGCGTTCCCTGGAGCCGCGGCGCCCCCGCCGCGGATGGAGCGGGAAGCGGGGAGCGAGGAGCGGGAAGCGGGAATAATGGAGCCGCCGCGGTCGCGCTCGGCAATGCGGACGAAACGCGGCGAGGGCGCCGCATCCCCAAAAACTCCCGCCTGGAGCCGCGGCGCCCCCGCCTCAGTCGGCAACCTCAACCTCCCCACCTCAACCTCCACCTCAACCTCCACCTCCACCTCAACCGGTCCGACCCCGTCCTGCCGCCGCCAAGCCGGATCGCCGCCGGGGCCGGCAGCGCCCGCCGGCCCGCTCCGGCCTTGCCGCGCCGCCGTCCTTCGGCTGGCATCGCGGCGTCACCCGCTTTCCAACGCCGATCGGTCCGGTCGGTCACCCGCCAACCCCCTCCCGTCATGCTTCGACTGCTCCTTGCCGCCCTTGTCGCCGCCACGTTTGCGATCACCACCGCCGCCGCCGAACCGTCGAAAGGGGCGGCGGCCGACAAGAAACCGGCGGCCGAGGATAAGAAACCCGGGTCGGACGAGAAGAAGTCCAAGGCCGACGACAAGGAGCCCGCCCTGTCCGTCACCGAGCACGAGGTGACCATCGACGGGAAGCTGATCCGGTACCGGGCCACGGCCGGGTTCCAGCAGCTGAAGGACGCCAAGGGGGAGAAGGTCCGCGCCAACCTCTTCTTCGTCGCCTACGCGAAGATCGGCGACCATGCGGCCGGCGACCGGCCGGTGACGTTCTCGTTCAATGGCGGTCCGGGCTCGTCGTCCGTGTGGCTGCACCTGGGCGCGCTGGGGCCGAAGCGCGTGCTCATGTCGGACCTCGGCGAGTCGCTGCCGCCGCCGTACCGGTGGGCGGACAACCCGTGGTCCTGGCTGGACCGGACCGACCTGGTGTTCATCGACCCCGTCTCGACCGGCTACAGCCGTGCCGCCGAGGGCGTCGAGGCGAAGGATTTCCACGGGTTTACGGCGGACATCGAGGCGGTGGGGGATTTCATCCGGCTGTGGACCACGCGCAACCAGCGCTGGGCGTCGCCGAAGTTCCTCGTCGGCGAGAGCTACGGCACCACCCGCGCCGCCGGGCTCTCCGAGTACCTGCAGAGCCGCTACAATTACTACCTGAACGGCATCATGCTCGTCTCGAGCATCCTGAACTTCCAGACGGCCCGGTTCGCCCCGGCCAACGACCTGCCGCCGATCCTGTTCCTGCCGACCTACACCGCCACGGCCTGGTACCACGGCCGGCTCGGCCCGGACCTGCAGTCGCAACCGCTGGCCGCCGTGCTGGCGCAGGCGGAGGCCTTTGCGCTGGGCGAGTACGCCACGGCGCTGATGCAGGGCGACGCCCTGCCGGCGGCGGCGCGGCAGCGCATCGCCGCTGAGGTGGCGCGGTTCACCGGCCTGCCGGCCGGCTATGTCAGTCAGCAGAACCTGCGGATCGAGATCCAGAAGTTCACCCGGATGCTGCTGCTCGACGACAACCGCTCCGTCGGCCGGCTCGATTCGCGGCTGAAGGGCATCCGCTACAACCCGGGCACGGACGACCCCGACTTCGACCCCGCCATCGAGGCCATCTACGGCGGCTACACCACCGCCATCAACGACTACCTGCGCCGCGACCTGCGCTTCGAGAGCGACCTGCCGTACGAGATCCTCACGGGCGCCGTCCAGCCCTGGAGCTACCGCAACGTCGAGAACACCTACCTGAACGTCGCCGAGGACCTGCGCCGCGCCATCTCGCGCAACCCGCACCTCCGCGTCTGGATCTCCAGCGGCCGCTACGACCTGGCCACGCCGTATTTCGCCACCGACTACACCGTCAGCCACATGGCGCTCGACCCGGCCGTCCGCGGCAACCTCACCACCACCTACTACGATTCCGGCCACATGATGTACATCCACCTGGAGTCGTTGAAGAAGTTCAAGGCCGACTACGCCGCCTGGATGACCGACGTCCTGGCCAAGGCCGGGAGGTAGGGTGTCGGCGGGACGAGTCCGGAGAGGACGCGGAGCAGGGAGCAGGGAGCGGGGAGCAGGAAGTGGGAAGCGGGGAGCGAGGAGCGGGGAGCCTGGAGCCGCGGCGCCCTCGCCGCGTTCGGCAACGTCAACCTTCCCACCTCAACCTCAACCGATTCGATCCGATCCGGCCCGGACCTGTCTGGCCCCAATCAACCCACCGACTCGGCAATCGGCAATATTGCCCCGTCCCTTAATTGGCCTGTCCCTGATTTGGCGGTCGCAGCAATGTGGCCGACTGGAGCAGGTCGTTGGCCAATTTGAACCACTGCGTGGGCGACGACATGGCCTGGGCGTGGTTGCGTCGCCGCACTTCGTCCCAACTCAACAGGTCCTCTCCGCCGCTTATGGACCGCCAGGCGGGTTCTTTTGGAAATGGGCCTCCAGCGCCGCGATCAATGGTTCGATTTCCTCCTGCGTCACCGCCCAGACGATCTTGAAGTCCACCGCGCCATAATCATGGGCGATGCGGTTGCGCATACCCCGGATACTCTTGAAAGGAATCGCGGGCAGGAGCTTTTCAGTCGCCTTGTCGATCTTGCTGGCCGACTCGCCCAGCACCGAAAGGCGCAGCGCAACGGCATCACGCTTCTCGCTGTTGCGCCGGAAATCCTCGAACGCGATTCCGGCCACATAGCCGTGAATGAGCCGCGCAGCCTCCAGCATATCATGCAGGTAAGGGTACTGGGTCTTGGGTGACGCTTTAGCCATAGATGACTCTGGCATCGGCCAGGATCGATTGGCGGCGGTAAGGATTCGACATTTGCTCCACCGCCTCACGCGTCAGCAGGTGCACGGGCACGCCGAGGATTCTGGCCATGTCCTCCTCCATCGTGAAGAATCGCAGGCCGGGATTGGCGGCAAAGGTGGCCAGCAAATCCACATCGCTGCCGCGCTTGGCTTCGCCCCGGGCCGTGGAACCGAACGCCTCCAGCCGCGTGATGCCGGCTTGGCGGCAGTAGTCGGTCAGCAATTGAGCCACAGTTTCAGGGGCCGGTGGCACCCGCAGCCTCCGTGGTCGCGGTTTGTTTCCGGCCCGCACTTTTTCCCAATACGCAACGGCCTTCGCCCGATTGGCGAGGGTCTTGGCGATCGACCGGGCTTGGCCGCCCTTTCGACTGAAAGCCGCGTGATTCATGGGAGGAAGCTAAGCGGTTGGAATAAGTATGTCGATTCAGTATCCCGATTCCACGGTATGGCAACGGGTTGTGAACGCCTCCTGCCGGCTTGGCGCGAAGCGCACGTCGCGGCATCCCCCACCGATGGAGTGGGGAGCGGGGAGCGGGGAGCGAGGAGCGGGGAGCCGGAAGCGGGAAGTGGGAAGCGGGGAGCGAGGAGCGAGGAGCGGGGATTATGGAGCCGCGGCGCCCTCGCCGCGGTCGGCAACGTCAACCGTCCCACCTCAACCTCAACCGGTTCGATCCGATCCGGCTCGATCCAATCCGGACAGAATCTTGCTTGGAGCGGGGAGCGAGGAGCGGGGAGCGGGGAGCCTGGAGCAGGGAGCGCGGAGCAGGGAGCGAGGAGCGGGACGGGGGGAGGGGGAGCGGGGAGCCTGGAGCCACGGCACCCCCGCCGCGGTCCTCCCTATCCGCCACTTGCCAGGACGTGATCCGATGCCGCCACGCGCCCAGCCCGCGCCCCAGCGGCAGCATCGACCGGCATTATTAGCCTGTCCCTAATTTGGCTTTGCTCTCCAGGTAACGGGCCGCTGTGAGCGGGCTGGCATGCTGAACGATCCGTTGGGTCCGAACGAGGTCGTGACCACTGACGTCATAGATCGCGCGAACGACGGATTTGCGCGGGCTGTGGGTGCTGATGCGCGTCGCATCGATGGCGCACTCGCGGCAAAGATCTTTCAGGATCCGGTAAGCCTGGGACTGGCTGATGGGGCGGTTGGCACCCGAGCGCGACCGGAAGAGATACTGATCTGCCGGCGGGACGCAGCCCAAGGAGGCGATGTAGTCGCAGATCACTCCCTTCGCCCGGTAATTCAGCACCACTCGCCGGCTCTGTATGCTGCGCTCGTGAACCCCGCTGCCACCCTTGAGCCGAGCTTGCGTCACGATGTTCCTATGCCCGCCCAGAACCTGCCCGACCGTCCAAGCGGGAGTTCGGTGACCCGGTAGCCGACCTGAGCACTAGCGATGACCAGCATCCGGTCGCGATAATGGTTGTGCAGTAGGAGGTGGGATTCGATGAGGGTGATTTCGGAGGGACTGAAAGGACGAGCGGGCATGCGCGAGAGATACAAGATCACTCATCGATGTCGGAATGCATTGCCTCGAATTTTTATTGCTGCGCGACTATCGTCAGGAACTTCGGTTTAGAGCTTTTGATAGCGCGGGTCACCGCTCTGGCTTACGGGATAATGGGTGCAAGTGTGCCTTTTTAGTGCTACTGTCATGTGTGAAGGCGACATTGTCATCTGACTGGCACGGTAGTCCAATCGACATGGCGGCACCGATGATCCAGACCATCCGGTCAGCAAGCCGATCGCGTATCCGATGGCAGACGAAGCGAGGATTCCGTTGGGCCAGACGACCTGGGGCTGCGGGTCTTTGTCGTAGGCCTGCACATCTTCCGCGAGGTTGGCGGGGGTGAGGAACTGGAGGCAATGCATGCACGTTTCTCCTGGCATGGACAGGATGACTTGACCGCGAATTTCCGGAGCTTCGTTTTCCGGTCGCAGGACCTTCATCCCGATATCAACAAGCGGGATCAAGTGATTCCGACAAAACGACTCCAGGTCGCGGCGCGCGGCGAAGCCATCAATCGCTCCGAAGATCACGTCGCAGCGGCGGAGGGCTGAGACATTGGCTTCCCAGCCATGGGGGCGATCATCGATTTTCGCCTTCGGCTGCAGGCTACGGTAAAGCCGGGCGGCAATGTGGGCTTTGAACGCCTTGTCGCGAACATCCTGCACGGTTCCACCCACCAGCCGGTTCAGATTCGTGTCTGCGATTTGCTGCGGGTCACAAAGTACGACATCTTGGAAGCCCAAGTGAGCGAGTTGTTGGGCCAAATGTGATCCGCCGCCGCCAAGGCCCACGATGCCGACACGGGCGAATTCAATGATGTCCTGCGCGCCGGCACCAAGAAAGCTCTGGCGAACGTAGCGTTCTACTGCGGGGGCATGGTCCTTCGCCCGTGCTCGAATGGCCCGGTAGGTAATCTCGCGTTGTGCAGGGATGACCATCGGCCAGCCGATCACGGCCAGACGAAGAAGAGGATGGAATGCGCCGTCCCGGCTGCGAACTTGCCCGCAAATCCCCTGTTCTGAAATTACACCCCAAGCGTGCAGCGCATTGGGCTGGGCATTGGCACAACTCTGAACGACCTTGGGGCCGCTTTCCAGATCAGTCGGGCTGATTCCGGGCATACCGTCCCGTCCATGCGTGTGGACCCATAGTTGGCCCGCACCAGTGTTGTAGGCGCGGCCCATGGCTGCTTGGATTGCTTCACCGCTAATGCGACCGCCAACCGAATGGTCTTCGACATATTGGTCGTCCGGGATGCTGTGATACTCGAAGCAAATCAGAAGAGGTTCAGCCGCGTCGAGCGACTGACGAAATGAGAAGAATCCCAGGCGTTCACCGGCGAACGGGTGGGGCCGCTCAAGGTCGGCAAGCGCTGCGAGCAAGAGTGGTCGAGAAATTTTCGCGATCGGGTTCATTGGCGGAATGCTTGTAAATGGTCCAAGACCATCTCGGTTAAAGTTTGGCCAGGTTTGGTCTGCCACGACACCGCCCACCAGCGTTGGCCAAGGATTAAGACCCCATCAGCGTTCCAATTCGTCCCTTTGCCGAGGTGGGCAACTTTGGCGGAGAGAAACAGGCGAGACTGGTAGCTGTCCGTAAGCGTCCGGCCGGGTGCCTTGGGCTGATGCTTGATGGGGCCGATGGAGACGTCACGCTGGGCCCGTGCGAGATGTCGCAATGGGCCCCAATGAGATTCGCGAGACGAGCCT
>JALHPA010000148.1 GCA_022842745.1 Pirellulales bacterium | reverse complement strand
ACCTCCGCGTCGAGTGGGATCGGCTGGTCGCTCGCCGCGCCGACCTGGACCGGGTCATTCGCGAGGCATTGGCCATCGACAGCCTCGATCACGCCTCCGCCCCGTTATTTCATCATCTAGAGTCCACCCTGGTGGCAGAGTCACGGCGACTGGCCGCGGACCGGCTGCAAGCCCTCACCATCCGCCTTAGTCAATTGCAAAATCGCCGCGAGGCGGTCCTCCGCGAACGATTGGCTTTAGCCGAGGATCGCAGTCACGCCGAACGCGAGCTGGAGTTGGCAACGCTTGACGCGCGCTTGGACGAAGCGGCGGCCCGTTGGCGGACTCTGGCCGCCACCCAGGCGGCCCTCGAGCAAGTCCGCGACGAATACGAACGCGAGCGGCAGCCGGCCACGCTCCGTGCCGCCTCGAAATACCTTGCCGCTCTGACCCGCGGAGATTTCCTCCGGGTCTGGGCTCCCTTTGGGGAGCACACCTTGCGGGTTGATCGGATCTCCGGCGAGTCGTTGCCGGTCGAAGCCCTCAGCCGCGGCGCCCGCGAGCAATTGTTTCTTGCTCTCCGCTTGGCGCTTGTCGATTGGTACGCCGGCCAGGGCAAATCCTTGCCGATGATTCTGGACGACGTGCTGGTGAACTTCGATGCGGACCGCACCGCGGCCGCGATCGAGGTCCTGTGCGAATTCTGCGCGCGCGGCCGCCAATTGCTTTTCTTCACCTGCCACGAACATCTGGCGCGACAATTCCTCGACCGCGGAGTCGGCGTCCTGCGTCTCCCCGGTCGAGACGCGCCCGACCGGCAGCCGCGGCTGTGGAATGCTCCCCAGCTCCTCGAAGCCCCGATTCTCGAACGCCCACGTTTAGAAGTCGCAATGCCTCAAGCCCCGCCATCGCCGGTGGCGCGCCCTAAGCGAAAGCCGGTCAACGTCTCGTTTGAACCGCACACTGAAACAGTCGCCGCCGACCACGCCGCCCCCTCCTTCCAGGCCGCCGCCCTGGCTCCCAGCTCCCCCTGGCTGCCTCCGATCGCTCAGGTAGCGATTGCCGAGGCGGTCGATCTCGAATCGTTGCGGCGGCGATCGCCAGCCCCCGTTTTTATCCCCCCCCCGGAGCCGGCCCCCGAGCGTCCCTCCGAGCTGAGTCTGACCGCCGCGCCCCCGGTGCATCGCCCCTCCCCCCGACCGCTGCCGCGGCCCGCGCTGGAACAAGCCGTTGCCGAGCAGCCGCACGAATTCGCATCCGCAGGCAGCGTCGGCGTAATGCGGCAGCCGCCTCGTTCCGGCCGCAAGCGCCGCACCGATCCCCCTCACACTCCGCGCGGCAAAGCGGTCCGCAGTCTTTCCTGGTCGGCGGAAGAATTTGAAGGGGAGCTGGCGGACAAAGTTCGCCACAACGACGGCAGCGTCCAGATCAACGGCTGGGAAGACGCCGAGGCCGGCTCGACCGGTCGCGAGCTGGAATAGCTCCTCAGCCGCTCAAGATCCGCCAAATTTAGCCGCCGTTCATGAGCGCGCTGCGCACGTGCGCTTTTCGCAACAGATTGCGATACCGTGCCCGCAAGCCGATATGCGTCCAGGCCAAAAACCCCAGCGCCAGCACGGCAATCCCCAGTCCCAATTGCAGTTGCACCTGCGTCCCCAGCGGCCAGAAAGTCTGACCGGCGGTCGCTGCTTGGGCCTGCGACTCTGAATCCGAGGAACTCGCCCCCCCCGCCGCGCTTGGGTCGGCTTGATCTCCCGAGGTCAGTTGGTTGTAACGCACCGTATGGGCGCCATCGGCCTGGGAATCCTGCGGGCCGTTCGGCGACGCGGGGAGCAGCGGCTTGGCCGCCACCGCCGCTTCCGGCGGCGCGACCGCTGGTACAGTCCCCTCGTTCGGCAGCGCCTCCTGCCCCACGACAATCCGGATCCGCCGAATGCCGCGCAAATTCGCCGGCACCTCGCTTGTGAAGCCGCGCTCGCGAAAGCTCTCCCACTGCTCCGGGCGAACCTGCACGATGTATTCTACCCCCCCCTGCCCAAGCCCTTGCCAGCCAAAATCCACCCAGGCAGCCAACAGAAGCGCAAGCAATGTGGACATGACCGATCCCTCGAGCCAAAAACTTCACTCCCAGCCGATTGATCCCCCGCGGGGCCGCACTCGATAGTAGCTGCCCCAAGAACGAACAGCAAATGGCCGGCTGCCGGAAGGCCCAGCGGCCCGCGAACCGCCCCGCGATTTTGCCCTTGGCCTGAACCCGTCGCGATTTGGCCCGGCTTCTCGTAAAATCGCCTGGCGACGCTCGGCGAACCGCGCAGAAAATACTCCCTTCGGTTTGATCTTTTTTGTTCGATAACGCCCTATGCTTCCCTACTTGCTCACTGGCTACGGTCTGCCCTACACGATGGGCTACATTACTGCCCGCGACGGCATTCCCAACCCCGAGCCGTTGCCGGCCGCTGGCTTGATGGACCTGGCGGCCGAATTGGGCCTGACCGGCGTCGAAATCCCCCTCTCCTCGCGCGTGCCCTCTTTTGAAGGACGCTGGGTCGATCTTCCGCCTCCCAAAGAGGGCCTGGCGGAAGCGTTGCGCCGCAGAGGGCTGGCGCTAATCGCCGACTACGGAATTCTCACCGACACGGACACGGACCATCTTCTCGACACCCTCAAGCAAGCTCAATCGCTCGGCTGTAAAGTAGTCCGCGCGACTCTCAGCAACGTCCTATGCGGCGACCGGAGAACGCTGCCGGAAGGGTGGCCCACCCGGCTGGAGGCGGTCGCCGCCCGCTTGCGCGAAGTCCTCCCGCACGCCGAACGCCTGGGGATCGCTCTGGCCCTCGAAAACCACCAGGACGCCACCACCGACGATCTGTTGCAACTTGCCGAGATGTCCGGCGCCAGCCCGGCGTTCGGAGTCACCTTCGATACCGGCAATCCGCTGGCGATGGGCGAGTGCCCCGTCGAGGCGGCGCGGCGCTTGGCGCCGCTCATCCGGCATATTCATCTTAAGGATTACACCCTCCACCTGGCCCCAGAAGGATATCGCCTCGTCCGCTGTGCGGCGGGAGAGGGAGCCGTCGATTTTCCCGCCATTCTCAAGATCGTGTTCGCCAACGGCCATCCCGTTCAGCCGGGCATCGAAATCGCCGCCCAAGCCACCCGCACCATCCCCTTCCTGGACGATGGCTGGTGGTCGACCTACCCCCGGCCTTCGGTTCCCCGCTTCTTGGGCGCGCTCCGGGTCTGCTGGGCGCACGGCCGTCCCGCGGATTTGCCCTACAGCAGTGCCTGGGAACGGGGGGAGCCTCCCGCCGTCGTGATTGCCGAGGAGTTGGAAATCGTCCGCCGCAGCGTTAGCTATTTCCAACAACTCCACCCCCGCCTCGGCGCTACCTCAAACCCCACACCGACCGCCGGCTAGCGTCCCGCTAGCCCGGTGATAGGATCGCGCCTCGGTTATCGGGCTGCGCGATTTGGATCTCGATCCCGTCGCCGACCGTGCGCGACAACCGCTGCCGCAAATCCCGCGCGGCGGCTTCGTCCGGGGCCAACGCAAACACCGTCGGTCCCCACGACGATTGCCCCACCCCCGCCACTCCTTGCCGGCGCACAGCTTCCACCAACTCGGCCGTCCCCGCGTCGACGTATGGCCCCCCCTGCACCGCGGCGAAGCACTCTCCGGCCAATCGCCCAAACTGGGTTACAGCGTCGCTGAAGTCCTCGAAATCCGCCGCTGCCGCCGCCGGCAGCAGCCGCAACAGCGCCAGCCGGCTCAGCTCGGCGGTCGTCGTTCGCGGAACCGGCGGCAATCGCGCAAATGCCCTCCGCTCGGCCTCGCCCGCCAGTCCACCGCCTTCAGGGCGGCCGATCAACAGCCATCGCCAGGCTTCCGGCACGGGCGTCCGCGCGACTCTCGGCCCAAGTTCGCGGGGCGACCGCTTCCCCGCCTCGACGATCAGCCCCCCCTCGATAAATCCGTGCGCCCCCACCGCCGACCGCTCTCCGCGCCCCGTGAGCCGCGCCAACTCCGCGGCGTCCGCCGGTTCCAGCCCCAGCCAGGCCCGAAGACCGGCGGCCACGGCCAACGCCATTTGCGTCCCCGACCCAAGACCGCGATGCGCCGGCGCCGCGCTATGCACTTCTAGACGCACTCCCGGCAGCTCTCCGCATCCCAGCCGCTCGGCGACCGTGCCGGCGATCGCGCGGATCCGCTCAGCCCCAGGGCCGATCACGTGAAACGCGGCGTCGGCCGACAGCCGCAGTTCCATCGCCGGCGGGCGAACCATCGCCCCCACCCCGCCAAATTGCCGCGTGCCGGCCTGGCCAAACGAGAACATTCCGAAGTGCAGGCGGCTCGGAGCGGATACCGTAAACGAATGGACCATCATGCTTTGTCGTCCGCGCGCTGCGCTAACCGGATGTGGCGGGTCGCGGCGGCTCCCACAATTCGACCCGGTTGCCTTCCGGATCCGCCACCCAGCCGAACTTGCCGAAGTCCGATTGGTCCGTCTTTTCGTCCACCTCGCATCCCTCGGCCCGCAACGCGTTCAACAGGCCGTCCAAATCGGCAACCCGATAGTTGACCATGAATGCCCCCGGGAAATACGGCGACTCGGCCGCAAATATCGACCATACCGTCGTCCCCTCAGCCGCCGCTTGGCCGTCGGCTGTCGCGGCCGTCGGGTCGTCCCGCCAGCGAAACGCCGTTCCCCCCCAAGCTTGCACATCGATTCCCAAGTGCCGTTGGTACCATGCGCGCAGCGTGTCAGGATCGCGCGCTCGGATAAAAATCCCCCCAATTCCGGTCACGCGTGGCGTCGCTTCCATCGACCGCTCCTAGAAAGAGTCTCAAGCGCCTGCCCGACACGCGTTCGCCCCGCCCCTTAGTTTACCGGCTCCAAACCCACAGTTACAATCAGGGCTAACACACCCAAATCCCGAGCCATCCCATGCGCAAACCAAAATCCGGCGGAGGTTGGCAGGCGATCCGCTACACCTTCCGCAAGGGACGCGAGGCCGGCGGCATCGTCAAGCTCTGGAAGGCGATGCGGTCCAAAAACGCCTGCAAGACCTGCGCCCTCGGTATGGGAGGGCAAAAAGGGGGCATGGTCAACGAAGCCGGCCACTTCCCCGAGGTCTGCAAGAAGTCGCTCCAGGCTATGGTTGCCGACATGCAAGGCGCCATTCCCGCCGACTTCTTCCCCACCTACTCCGTCCCCCAGTTGCAGGCATTCTCCCCCCGCGAACTCGAATCGTGCGGGCGAATTACTCAGCCCCTCTGGCACAAACAGGGGGAAAACTACTACCAGCCGATTTCCTGGGAGCAGGCAGAAGAAAAAATCGTCGGCAAGCTCAGGGCCTTAACGCCCGAGCAGACGTTCTGGTACTTCAGCGGACGCAGTTCCAACGAAGCCGGCTTTTTGCTCCAGCTCTTCGCCCGCATCTACGGCACCAACAACGTCAACAATTGCAGCTTTTATTGCCACCAGGCCAGCGGCGTCGGTCTCGCCAGCTCCATCGGCACTGGCGCGGGCACCGTCCAGCTTGAAGATATCGAGCACGCCGATTTGGTGTTTCTGATTGGCGGCAATCCGGCCAGCAACCACCCCCGCCTGATGCGCTCGCTCATGACAATCCGCCGCAACCGCGGCGAGTGCATCGTCGTCAATCCGATCGTCGAAACCGGCCTGGTCAATTTCCGCGTTCCCAGCGACGCGCGCAGTTTGCTCTTCGGCACCAAGATCGCCAGTCTCTACGTCCAGCCGCACATCGGCGGCGATCTGGCGATGCTCTACGGCATCGCCAAGCGGATCGACGAGCTGGGCGCCGTCGAGGTCCCCTTCGTCAACCAATTCTGCGATGGCTGGCCCGAGCTGCAGGCCCGGCTCCGTGAACTTTCCTGGGACGAAATCACTGCCAAGTCGGGCGTCTCTCGCGGCGAAATCGACGCCATGGCGGAAAAGTATGCCCGCGCCAAAAACGTCGTCTTCATGTGGACGATGGGCATCACCCACCACCGGCACGGGGCACAGAATGTTCAAGCAATCGCGAATCTGGCGCTGCTCCGCGGCATGATTGGGCGGCGGCGAGCGGGCGTGCTTCCCATTCGCGGGCATTCCAACGTCCAAGGGATTGGCACCGTGGGGGTCACTCCCAAATTGCGAGACGCCATCTTCGAGCGGCTCGAGTCGCACTTTGGCGTCCGACTGCCGACGACGCCGGGCCTCGATACGATGGCCTGCATGGAAGGCGCCGCAACCGGCGAGCTGAAGTTTGGATTATGCCTGGGAGGGAATCTGTTCGGCTCCAATCCCGATTCCAAATTTGCACAGCAGGCCCTCAGCCGGCTCGATCTGCTCGTCTACCTGAATACCACCCTGAATACCGGCCATGCTTGGGGCCTCGGCAAAGAAACACTGATACTGCCGGTCCTTGCCCGCGACGAAGAGCCGGAACCGACCACGCAGGAGTCGATGTTCAGCTACATCCGCTTGAGCGACGGCGGCCCGCGTCGGCACGAGGGACCGCGCAGCGAAATCGAGATCGTCGCCAACCTGGCGGCTCGCGTTCTGCCGGCCAAAGAGCCAATCGACTGGAACGCTTTGCGCGGCGCCGGCCAAATCCGCGAATTGATCGCCAAAATTGTCCCCGGCTTGGACTCGATTGCGGATATCGATCGTACCAAACAAGAGTTTGCCATCCCGGGCCGCGCGTTCCACACCCCCACCTTTCCC
>JALHPA010000147.1 GCA_022842745.1 Pirellulales bacterium | reverse complement strand
TGCAGCGACAGCGATTGCGCCAGCGTCCGGATCATCAACGTCTTCGCCAGCCCCGGCACCCCCACCAGCAGGCAATGCCCCCCCGCGAACAGCGCCACCAGCAGCTCCTCCAGCACCTGCCGCTGCCCGACGATCACCTTGCCCACTTCATCCGTGATCCGCCGGAACGCCTCATTCAGTTTCCGCACCGCCTGCACGTCGTCGTCGCCCAATTCCGGCGATAGGCTTCCCATCGAGTTCTCCTCCGGTCCAAGCGTGTCACCGTCGGAAGTTCGTCCGGCTTGATTCATCAATCGAGCGCTCCCTCAAATCGATCCTTATTCGCCGCACGGCAGGCATGCCGGTAACAACGCCCACACCCCCGCTCGCGTCCCGCGGCGGCGCCGACCTCATTATTGACCTTGCCCAACCCAAATTCAACGCGATCCCGCTCCCAAAAGCCCCGCTCCCGCCGCACAACGCCCCGCGGACGATCCCCTCCTGCGACGCTCTCCAGCCCCCCACCACGACGATCCGCTCCATCAAAACCCACCTTGACCCGACTTTATCCGCCCCCTGGCTTGCAGTCCTTGCGCCGCTCCCACGAAAATGATTCACCGGACCGGCCTCGCCTACATCCGGTTACCTCGTGCCCCTGCGTCGCTTCGATCGAACCGGCAACAGTCCGCCGGACCCGTTAACAGCATATCCGCTGCGCCTCCCATGGATCCCCTGGGTGAGTCCGAACCAATCGAACGGCCGTCCACCAGTAAGCAAACAACGCATGGCTCTCTCCTCGATCGATCTGGTTTTTGTGGTCGGCTATCTGCTCCTAGTGACCGGCTTCGGTTGCTGGTTCGGACTGCGCGGAGAATCGAGCGAGCGCTTCATGGCGGCAGGCAGGTCGCTCCCCGGCTGGGCAGTCGGACTCTCCATCTTCGGCTCCTACATCAGCAGCATCAGCTTTTTGGCGAACCCGGCCGACTCCTACGCCGGCAACTGGAACATGTTCCTTTTCTCCCTGGCCACGCTTCCCGCCGCCTGGGTTGGCGCACGGTGGTTCGCCCCCTTTTACCGGCGGCTGGGTAACATCTCCGCCTACGAGCACCTTGAGCGGCGTTTCGGCGCCTGGGCGAGGACCTACGCAGTTCTCTGCTTCCTCCTCACCCAGGTCGTGCGCACCGGGACCATTCTCTATCTCCTCGCCCTTGCGCTCAAACCGTTTGTGGGCGGGGACGAGCACATCATCATCGCCGTCCTGGCGGCGCTAATGATCGTCTTTCCGCTCGTCGGAGGTACCGAGGCGGTGGTCTGGACAGGCGTGGTGCAAAGCGCGATTCTCGTGGCCGGCGTGCTCGCCTGTGTGGCCGTCCTGATCCTCAGAATCCCCGGCGGTCCCGCGGAGGTCTGGAGTACGGCGAGTCTTCACGACAAGTTTTCGCTCGGCAGCGCCGACTGGCGTTTGGATTTACCAACGGTCTGGGTGGTGCTCGCCTACGGCCTGGTCATGAACCTCCACAATTTCGGCGTCGATCAGAGCTACGTCCAGCGCTATATCACGGCCCGCAGCGATCGGGAGGCGCAGAAAAGCATCTGGCTCGGAGCGTCTCTCTATGTCCCTTTGGCGGCCGTATTCTTCTGGCTCGGAACGGCGCTGTTCGCGTTCTACCAATCCCAGCCCGACCTTTTCAGCGGTGAAGCCAAACAGGCCTTCCCCCACTTCATCGCCACGCAAATGCCCGTCGGACTCCGGGGTCTGGTCATCGCCGCCCTCTGCGCCGCCGCCATGGATTCCAGCCTCAACGCTTCCGCAACCCTCGTTCTCTGCGACCTTTACAAGCGCTACTTCCGACCCCAGGCCCCAGAGCGCGAATCCCTCCTCGTTCTCCGAACCGCCACGCTCGTCTGCGGCATCCTCAGCATGGCCATGGGATTCGCCATGATCAAAGAAGCGTCCGTGCTCCAACAATGGTCCAAATTGGCAGGCATCTTCACCGGGGGGGTCCTCGGCTTGTTCCTCCTCGGCCTGGTTTCCAAGGCCAGCGGCCGCGCCGGCTTGGCCGGAGTAGCGGCGGGCGTGGCCATCACGTTCTGGATGTGGCTCGGAGCCGAGTATACCCCCCCCACGTGGCTGCCGCCGTGGTTGGATGGGGGACGAGCGCACTCATTTCTAATCCCCGTTTTCAGCACGTCCGCCATCCTGCTGGTCGGGCTGCTCTGGCCTCGGTCCAAGCTGCCACCACCATCGACGCTGGCCGATCAGCGGCTTCCCCCAACGCCGCGCGATTAGCAATTCGCTCCCCATCCAAAGAAAAACCCCCGAGTTGAACTCGGGGGTGTTTCGTACGCTCAAATTGTCAACTTGTGCGCGGCTAACTGCCGAAGCCCGCGGCTTGCAAATCGGAATCGATGGTGCCCCACATACCACCCGTTTGCGCTCCAACGGACCCAATGGCAGCGATGACGGCGACTAGGATCAGTGCCAGCAACACCGCGTATTCAACGGCTGTGGCCGCGCATTCCTCGCGCCACAGTTGAAGAAAAAAACGTTTCATAACACACCCATGCCGGAATCGGCGGTTGACGAGAGATAAAACCTGCCCGCACCCCAACTTTAGGTCAAATTGGGCCACAGTCAATTTTTGCCGTCCTTACCAGAAATTACCGTCAACGGCGGCCAATCCGGTTGCGACAGCCATGACCGGCGATGTGGATTTTTCCTTCCGTCCGGTTCAATTCAGTCGAATTGGGGGGATCGGAACAGCCCCCGCACCGTTCGCAGAAACAAGGCGCTTTGAGCGGCCGCCACCCATCGTCGGGCTTTGCTCTGGTTTTTTTCGTCGAACGAGGATATCCACCGCTCCACCCGTCCCGAAAGCTTCGTCCAGCCCCCGGTCCCGGAAACGCCCTCCGGCTTGCCCCCCGCCTCCGCCGTCAGCGAGGCCAGGCTTTGGCCGATCCCGGAGCCTTGCAATTCGTCGATCTGACCCTCGAGAAACTCCGCTCGCAGCTCCTCAGGCTGCCCAAAATAGCGATCCACCTGGCCGGCAAACCACCGCCGCGCCAAAATATCCGCGTTTCGCAGCAACTGCTGGAACTGTTCCGGAGTCAATTCCGACTGGGCACTAGCCAGGTCCACCCCAGTTCGCAACTCCGCTTCCACCCGTGCCAGCAGCCGGTTCTGGGTCTCGACCTCCTCTTCCTCTAGATCCCTCGTCACCAGCCAGCGAACCAAACCCCGTTGATCCGCCTCTTCCGGGGCAGGCAGCCGCATCGCTCGCCACATCGCCACGGCCGCAAACGCCGCCAAAACGCATCCGGCCAGACCCACCATCCATCGTTTTCGTGTCATGCGGAGAATCCGGTGAGGAACTTCCAAGGCTCTGCATCGGCGGCGTCTGGCTCCAAGCCACGGTCCGCGATAATCTCTACTGCGGCAGAAGCCCTCCGGTTTCAAGTCGGCCAAGACAAGCCTAGATCGCAATTCGAGCCTGGCGGAAAACTATTGGGAACGTACAACACCCTTTCCGCCGCTCCGCAGCCGGCCCAGGACGCGCCCCCGCCGCGGGCTTCGCGGCCCCTGCCGTGGGGAATTGTGGCCGGCATGCTCGTCATCTACCTGGTATGGGGCTCGACCTATCTTGCCATCCGGGTGGGAGTCGAGACCATTCCCCCCTTTCTGATGGCCGGCGTCCGCTACAGCGCGGCCGGTGGAATCTTGTTTGTCTGGCTGTTGGCCCGCGGTGCCCGGCGGCCAGACCGGCGCGAATGGACCAGCGCCCTCTTTCTGGGCGCCCTGCTGCTCTTGGGCGGCAACGGCCTCGTCACCTGGGCCGAACAATGGATCCCCTCCAGCACTGCGGCATTGGTTATCACCAGCACGCCCCTCTGGATGGCGATCTTCGACTGGCTGTTCTTTGGCGGTTCGCGCCCCAGCAAGCGGATGACGGCCGGAATCGTTCTCGGTTTCGTCGGCGTAGTCCTGCTGATCGAAGCCCCCAAGGAGGATAGCTCCGCCCCCTGGCTCGCCCTCGCGGCCATGTGCGGAGCGACCATGAGCTGGACGCTCGGCTCCCTCTTCTCGCGCCGCACCAGGCACGTCGACCCCCCCCTCCTCACGACCGCCTTGCAAATGCTTTGCGGCGGCGGATTGATGTTAGTCACCGGCGTCGCGCTCGGAGAAGTCAACCGACTCGACCTGTCGGCAATTTCCTGGCCAAGCTGGTTTTCTCTCGCCTACCTGACTATTTTCGGCTCGCTGCTGGCCTTCACCACCTATATGTGGCTGCTCCGCGTGGCCCGCCCGGCAATCGTTTCCACCTACGCCTACGTCAACCCGCTTGTCGCGGTCGTCGTCGGCGCGGGTCTCGGCGGCGAACCTGTCACGGCAAACCTTGGAGTCGCAACCGCAATGATCGTCAGCGCCGTCGCGCTCGTCGCTTGGCGCCCCTCCCCAGTTCTGACAGAAGCCAACCGCCCAGCTTCCGATCCCACTCCCCACTCCCTCGATCCCACCATCGACCCCGCCAGCGCCGAATGCGGTTGATTCTCACCAGCCGCAACTTCAAATTCTCATTCGCGCGATTTTGCCTGTAACAACGCGCCTCCCCATGCGCTCAATAGCGTTGCGGCGATTGAACCCGGCGAGTCCGTTTCACCGCCTCGCCGATCCCACCCCACTTGTAAGGAGGCGCCCATGTCCGGTCCCGATCGCGATTTACGAGGACGTCCGCTCGATTCCAAAGGCCGCTCGTTGGACCGCCACGACCGACCGCTCGACATGTTCGATCGCCCGCTCCATTCCCGGATCGAGGATCCGATCGAGGAACTCCCCCTGCCTGGTTTTCCCAATGTTGTCATCGGCTTTCCCAGCTTCATGGATTGGGTCTCGATGTACGATCCCCGCCGCAACCGCGGCTTTCAGCGCGACCGCGCAAGCTACGCAATCTTCAAGACCCGGCACGAAAAGACCATGCTTGCCGCCCTGGGCGAAATCGCCGGCCGCGAGTCCGGCAAGGCCCTGCTCCGCGAAACCAACGGCGGATTCACGATCCAAATCCTCCCCATCGACTTCCTCCCCTCGCTGAAAATGTGGGTCAAATACCACAAAAACGCCGTCCAGCTCGATGACGTCCCCGCCAGCGCCATGTCCCTCGGCATGTACGCCGGAACCCGGAAAAACAAAACCAATCGCGTCGGCGCAGGGAGCGGAAGCGACGCCCAGGTCTTCTTTTCACCGGAACGCCTGCGCTCCCAAGGCCCAGGCATGAATCCCGACGAAATACTGTTCCACGAAATGGTCCATGCCATCCGTGCAACCCAAGGGGTCAGCACGACCGGCTTCAAGATGAGCAACGACTACGACAACCAGGAGGAATTCACCGCCGTCGTCGTCACCAACATTTACCTCTCCGAGAAAAAACAAACCGCCCTCCGCGCCAATCACGGTAGCGACGTCCTCAAGAACTCCGACAAATTCCTGGACAGCCCCGAGGTCCCCGCCCCCGGCGCCCGCGGGCTGATCGGCAACCTCCGCTTGCGCATGCCCCAATTCTTCGGCGCGCTCGCCTCCATCGGCCCCGGAATGGCCAAATTCAACCCCCTCCGCCAACTCGCGGAAGAAACCAAACGCGCTAGCCAGGCCCACGAAAACAAAATGCGCGCCTTCGACCGAGCCAGCTCCCCTTAACAAGCCAAAACCAGGTCCCTCAGCCCCCACCCCCGGCCCCATCCCAACTATTCTTCGCGTCGGCGATTTCCACCGCCATCGCGACGAACTCGCCTTGGGTTTGGGATGCTTTGGCAATCCCCTTGGCGATCGTCGCGAACCGGATCGCTCCAAAAGCCGCTTGCGCCGTCAGCCACGGCCCAGGCGGCACGACCGGCAGTTCCGGGGCCGTCAGGCTCCCCCCGCTCCACGCCGCCGCCGCCGCGGCCCAACCTGCGGCGGTGTCGTGGCGCGTCCCCTCGGCCCCCCGCATCGCCGCCACGCGATGTTCTTCCGTCGGTTCCTTGACCCACGCCTCCGCGGCCGCGATCGCCGCGGCGTCCTTCCCCACGACCGCCGGGCCCGCCGCGCTCCGCACGCACTGGCAAGCCCACCATACCGCTTCCCGTTTCGGCAGCGCATGGGCCATGAAACGCAGCGCGTCCGACCATAGCTCCCGTTCCACGAGTCGCTCGACAAACGCCCGCGGAGTGATTGTCTCTGTCAACATCGACTGGGCATCGGCGTCCAACTGAAAAGCCGTGCAAATTTCCGCCGCGCATGCCGCCTCCACCCGCACGAACCCGCTGGCCCCGGCCGTCGGCCCTGCGGCCGTTGTGCCACCGCCAGTCGCCGCCGCGCTCCCCACCGCTGTCCCCGCCACGCTCTAGTGAAACGTCGTTTTCCCCGCCGTAATCCGATCCCCGTGCCGAACCTGGGTCTCCGTCACCAGCTTCCCGTTGACGATCGTCCCCCCCGGCGCGCCCAGATCGCGCAACCGGCAGCCCCCCCCTTGAAACTGCAGCGTGAAATGCACGTCCGCCATCGCGGCGTCCCCCGGAATGGCGAAATCGGACCATTCCGTCCGCCCGACCTGCAGCACCTGCCCCGCCAGCAAATGCATCCGCCGCCCGGCCATCGTCCCGCTGGCTACTTGCAGCACCACGCCCATGACTGACCGCGAAAAATCGTGACAAGGATTCGAAACCACGCTATCGGACGGCCCGCCCAACGCTCTGGCCGCC
>JALHPA010000146.1 GCA_022842745.1 Pirellulales bacterium | reverse complement strand
TTTGGTCTCAAATTGAGCGATACACCTGTCGCGCCGGCCAATCAGTGGGCGGTCACTTCAGGTGGAAGCTGGGGTCAGCCCAGCAACTGGAGCGACGGGGTCGTTCCCCAAGGAACTTCCACCGTCGCCCTTTTGGGAAACTCCTTGCTTGCCAATGGCACGGTCGACCTCGGAACGACCGACCGGGTGGTCAAAACCCTCCGTTTCAACAACATCAACGGCAGCTACACCGTCGCCTCGACCGGCGGCGGCAAGCTGGTTCTCCAATCCGCCTCCGGCCCGGCCGCCATCCGCTTCGACTTGCTGAACTCCCGCAACCACACCATTTCCGCAGCCATCCAGTACAAATCCCAAACCGAGATCGCCGCCTCGCTCGACACTATGATTCTGACCGGCGGCCAGACCTGGGACGACAACGTCTCCGTCTCCATCAAGACGGGGACCGTCCGGTTTAATCTCCCGGATACCGCCAATGTCTCCATCGGCGCCAACGCATCCCTCTCGATCGACGCCGGGGCCGAGCTGCAACTTCAAGGCAAATCACCCTTTAGCGGCGGTGGCAAGCAGGTGGCCGTCACCAACGATAGCACCGGACTTGCGGCAGCCGGAATCCTCGTTTCCAGCGGCGACCACAGCATAGGTCCCCTCCGCGGCGGCGGCTCAACCCTGATTGCCAGCGGCGCCTCCCTCTCCGCCTTGGGAATCCGCCAAAGCCTGCTGACGCTGCAAGGCGCCGCCAGCCAGGCGTTTGCACTCCCGGACGGCGGGTCGCAAGGGATGGTGGTCCTCGGTGGCCTTTCAATCGCCCCGGATGCCACGCTTAACATGAGCGATAACGATCTAGTCCTCTCCTATGCCGGCACCTCCCCGCTGGCCGCGGTCCGCAAGCAGATTCTTGACGGAGCGCTCAATACCCCCGGTCAACCGCGCATTGCCTTTGCCCCCGGCGACGGGGATCGCTATCTGGTCGCGTTCGATAACGCGCTCACTCAAGTCTCAGAGTGGCAAGGAGTTCCGCTCTCCGCACCCTTCCAGCAAATCATCGCCAGCTACACGTTTTACGGCGATTTGAACCTGGATGGCCTGGTCGACGCCGCCGATTACCTGGTCATCGACAACAACTTTGGCAGCGGGACTGACTGGCTCACCGGAGACGCCAACCTCGATGGCATCGTCAATGCCCAAGATTACCTGATGGTCGACAACAATTTCGGCAAGAACAGCGGTTCCCCGCTTGGTTCCGCGCTCCATTCAGTCCCTGAGCCAGACCATTTGCGGATTATTTTGATTGTTTTCGTTTTGTGGATTGCAAAAAGCTTGACGACTGCACGGACGCTAGTTAGATTCGGGAAGGCAGTGCGATTCCGCACTTGTTCCGGGGGTTGACGATTCGATTGGTTACTCAACCAGATCGGTATTCCAACGAAGGTAGGACTTGATAGGGGGGTGCCCATGGTGGAAGGCACGCGCTAAGCGTAAGTGTGGATTCTTTGAGACAAGTAGGATTCAGTCAGAGGTTCGGTTCTCCGTTTGATCGCCGGTTCAAAACGCAATCAAAAATGACGTTAACCAGCAGTCAAAATTTTCGGAATACTCGGAAGATTCTTGAGCAAAATCGTTGACGTGGTGGTGGCCGGAGTGATAAAGTGATCGACGGCACCTGACAACATTGAGGCCAACAAACTACGAGAGGATTAACATGAAGGTGTTTAGGAAGTTTTTGGGGGGAGCATTGGCGGTTGCGGCTTCTCTCAGTATTGCGTCGATGGCCAATGCGGCCTTTGTCTATGACCTCCGCATTGAAGGCAGCTCTAATCCCAAGTTCAAGCTGCTGGACGGTTCTGGTCCGGTAACCTTGGCCCTCTGGGGTCGGTTGACTGGTGCCGACAATGAAAAGAATGAAGCCTTCGGCAATGGCTACGTTGCCTTGGAAAGCAGCGTCGTCAACGGCGGTGCCTTCAGCGGCCCCGGCTTGGTCTCGGCGGTTCACGGTACGAACGTCGATGACTTCGGTCCCGGTGCTCCGGCCGCCAACGTCGGCAAGCCCACCGATGTGAATGGTGACGGTGTGAATGACTGGGGTGTCACGACTCGGTCGGGCAATCCCGCCCTCCCCAGCACCGCGAATAACAACCTGCTCCTGTGGCGCGGTGGTGCGTCCCCTGGTTACGTTCCTACCCAGGACGGTCCCGAATCGAAGGCCATCCCCGGCGGTTACGAAGTCCTTATTGCCAGGTTCACCGTCGAAACCGGTGCCTTGAAGCAGGGCGAGACCTCCTTCGATGTCGCCAACATCACCCAGGTCCGCACCCCGCCGATTGCGGTCAGCAACACGATTAACGTTCGGCAAGACACGACCACAGTTACCAACTGGGCCGCCCTCGGTGGTGCTGTACAGTCGGCCGGACCGGTCACCTTGTCGGCCATCCCGGAACCCTCTACCATCGCCCTCCTCGGCCTCGGTGGTCTGTTCCTCGTCGGTCGCACGATCCGCCGCAAAGTTGCCTAAGTGTGCTAGTTCTCAATGTTGTCTGTCAGGAAGGGCCGCCCTCTTGGGCGGCCCTTTTTTTTATCCGTAACACGGTTTTCACACCGTCACTGATCGCGACATTCGGCTGGCGTCGTCCATTTCTGATACTGCTCCTCTGCTTGACACCCTCCTGGTGACTTCGCCAACTCGCTAAGCGGTCGCACAATACGCCTCATTGAGGAGGGCTGGGGTGGAACCGTTCGGAATAAAGCCGTTCTGCTCGGTTTCTCGCCGCTCCCTACTCGCGGCTACCGTTGGCGCTTCTCTTTCCTCCGCAAGCTGGGCCCGAGTTGTCGGCGCGAATGATCGCGTCCGGGTCGGATTCATCGGCCTCGGCCTGATCGGTAAGCGGCATCTCCTCGATTTCCAGCGCGAGAAAGACGCCGAACTCGTCGCGGTGGCCGAGACCCATTCCGCTCGCCGCGACGAAGCCTTGGGATTGCTTGGTTCCTCCGCCCGCGGCTATCGCGACTTTCGCGAACTCCTCGACCGCCAAGATATCGACGCGGTCGTGGTCTCCACGCCCGACCATTGGCACGCCTTGCCCACAATGGCTGCTTGCGCGGCCGGTAAGGACGTTTACGTCGAAAAGCCCCTCTCCCTGTTCGTCCGCGAAGGGCGCTGGATGGTCGATTGTGCCACGCATCACAAGCGCATCGTGCAGGTCGGCACCCAACAGCGGTCCGGACCCCACTACCAGCGTGCCAAGGAGCTGATCAACAACGGTTACCTCGGAAAAATCTCCTCCGTTCGCCTCTGCTCGTACCGGAACATCTCCCCAGGCTTCGCCACCCACCCGGACCAACCCCCTCCCGAGGAGTTGGACTGGCAGTTCTGGCTCGGCCCCGCCCCCGATCGCCCGTACAACCCGGGCCGGGCCATTTACCACTTTCGCTGGTTCTGGGACACCTCCGGCGGCCAGATGACCAATCTCGCCGCCCACTCCATCGATCTCGTCCACTGGATTCTCGGCCTCGACGCCCCCACGGCCGTTGCCAGTACTGGCGGACGCTACTGCCTCACCGGTCTGGGCGAAACGCCGGACACTCAAGATGCCTTCTTCGAGTATCCCGGTCTCTCGGTCGTTTGGTCCCATCGCGAGGCTTCCGTCGGCCGGAAGGAACAACCCTACGTCGAGTTCGCCGGAACGCACGGCTGCCTCTCCCTTTCCCGCAAGGCGCTGATCGTCGATCCCGATCCAAAACTTCCCCCCGAGTGCTTCATCCCCAGCTTTGGCGAAGATCAACCCGTCGGCGGCCCCCGTTCCCTCCCCTTGCCCGAAAATCCCTCCTACCGCTGCGAGCGCATCGTCGACCGCACCGGCAGCGAGCGCGACCAGTTCCGCCGCCACGTCCGCGACTTTTTGGACTGTGTGAAATCCCGGCAGACACCCCGTTCGGACCTCGAAAGCGCGCATCGCGTCGCAACGGCTTGCCACCTGGCCAACCTGTCTCTCCGCTTCGGCCGCAAGTTGCGCTGGGACCCCAAGCGAGAAGAAATCCTCGACGACCCCCTGGCCTCCGCCGCCCTCGAGCGCCCATATCGCGCCCCCTGGGACAAACTCCTGGCCAGCTTGCGCGTCTGAGCGTTCCGCCTCTGCCGCGTTGCCCTGGAACAAGGTGCTTCCCCATGTCTTCCCCGTCCATCGACCGCCGACAAATGCTCGCCGCCTGCCTCGCGGCGGCCGCAGCGAGCTCCACCCGTCCCGCTGCCAGTCTCGCTGGCCACAAACCCCCGGCTCGACAACCCTTGGGCGTCGTGATCCACTCCTTCGGCGTCCGCCAGTCCGCCGAAAAGAACCAGGAATTTTCCGCTCCTCTCCCCTTTGCCCAGGCCGCCTCCCAACTTGGCGCCGCTGGCATCCAGGTCGCCATCGGCGTTCGCTCCCCAGACTATCTGGCAAAACTCCGCGACCTGTTAGCCGCGGCAGGCATGTACATCGAAGGCATCGTGCGACTCCCCAGAGATGAACCGGACCTCCCCCGCTTCGAAGCCGAATTGACCTCTGCCAAAAGCGCGGGCGCCACCGTTCTCCGCACGGTCATGCTCGACGGCCGCCGCTACGAGGCGTTCGACTCCGCGGCCGCTTTTGCCCGCCACGCGGCCGAAAGCTGGCGATCGCTTCAGTGGGCCCGCCCGGTCGCCGAGCGGCTCGGCGTGCGTCTAGCCATCGAAAACCACAAGGACTGGCGCGTCGCCGACCTGCTCGGTATCGTTCGCCGCTGCAACAGCCCGCAAATCGGCATTTGCGTCGACACCGGCAACAGCATCGCCCTCCTGGAGGATCCTCTGGCCGTCGTCGCCGAATATGCTCCCTACGCCTTCACCACCCACTTCAAGGACATGGCCGTCGCCGAATACGCGGATGGGTTTCTCCTGGCGGAAACTCCCCTCGGGACGGGCTATCTCGACTTAAAAAAAATGGTCTCCACGCTCCGCGACAAACAGCCAGCCATCCGGCTGAATCTGGAGATGATCACCCGCGACCCCCTCAAAATCCCTTGCCTTTCGTCCAAATATTGGGCCACCTTTCCCGATCTCCCCGCGAAAGACCTGGCCGCTACCCTGCACGCCGTGCGCACCCATGCCGCGAAGGACGCCCTCCCCCATCCCGGCAACGCCCCCTTGTCCGACCGGTTGCGAATCGAACAGCAGAATGTCGAGCGCAGTTTCACTTGGGCCACGCAACACCTCACAGCCTGACCCCTCTCTTACAAACCACCCCTTCCGCCGACACCCTCCCCGGCGTTCAGCGCCCGATCCTCCGCGACACTTATTCGCTGGGCCGGGGTTCATGGACTACTTTGCGCAGACAGACGAGTCGATTCACTCGTAGCCTGCGGACCATAGGTAGTTTGCGTAGATTTGCGAGGGGCTAGTTCCGGATCCATTCGCTCCTTTTCCGTTTTTAGACTCTTTGGAGCCATCGCCATGCGTTGGAAATCGTTCGCCGTCGGTGCTTGCTTGGGCTTGGGGTGCGTGGCCGCGGCTTCGCCCGCCGCCGAATGGGCCCAGTTTCGCGGCGCCCAGGCCAGCGGAGTTGTGGAATCGAAAAAACTCCCCACGGAATGGAGCAAAGATAAGAACCTGCAATGGCAAGTGGCCATTCCGGGCGTAGCCTGGTCGCAACCTGTCGTCTGGCAAGACAAAATCTACGTCACCACCGCAATCACCGAAAACCAGCCCAAGCCGCGTGCCGGCGGCGGAGGATTTGGCGGTGGAGGAGGACGAGGCTTTGGCGGACCCCCGGGCGGTCGCCGCGGCGACCGCGGGCCAGGCGCAGGCCCCGGATCGCCCGCTGGTGAGCCGGATCGTCCCGCCCGTTCGGCCGAAAAGTCCGCCGACGCTCCTAAATCAGATACAGCCAAGGCCGAAACCGCCAAATCAGACACTGCGAAGGCCGACACTGCGAAGGCCGACACTGCGAAGGCCGATGCTGCGAAGGCCGATGCTAAGTCCGACGCCGGCAAAGCCGACGACGAGCCTCGCCCCCCCCGACGCGGCCCCCGGGGCGACGGCGAAGGCCCTGGTTTCGGCGGCCCTCCCGGCGAGTTCGGCCCCCCGGGCGGCTTTGGTCCCCCAGGTGGCCCCGGCGGCGGTCCTCCGGGCGGACGTCGCGGTGGCTTCGGCCGCAGTGAACCCCCCAATTCCATCTACCAATGGAAGGTCCTCTGCTTGGATGGCAAAACCGGAAAAGTGCTCTGGGAAAAGCTCGCCCACGAAGGCCGGCCCACCATCCCCACCCATGGTACCAACACCTATGCCTCCGAAACCCCCATCACTGACGGCGAACGGATCTACGCCTACTTCGGCATGACCGGACTCTTTTGCTTCGATATGTCGGGCAACCTGCTCTGGAAGCGAGAGATCGGTTCTTATCCGATGATGGCCGGCTGGGGCACCGGCAGCTCTCCCGTCCTGGCCGGCGACCGGCTCATCCTGCAATGCGACAACGAGGAAAAATCCTTCCTCGTCGCCTTCGATAAACAAAACGGTAACGAAATTTGGCGCGTGCCCCGCGACGAAAAATCCGGCTGGTCGACCCCCTTCGTCTGGAAAAACAAGCATCGCACCGAGATCGTCGCCTCCGGCGGCAGCAAAATCCGCTCCTACGATCCCGCCGACGGCAAGCTCCTCTGGGAAGCCGGCGGCGGTCGCGGACAAAGCTCCGCCTCTCCGGTTGCCGACGAGCAAATGCTCTTCGTCGGCAAAGGTGGCGG
>JALHPA010000145.1 GCA_022842745.1 Pirellulales bacterium | reverse complement strand
AGTGGCGCCAATGGTCAACACGGTCGAGCAAGCGCGGGCGATTGTCGCTGCCTGCAAGTATCCGCCGGAGGGGAACCGCAGCGTGGGAGGGGGGATGCACGCGATCAACTTCAACGCCACCGCCGGCGAATACTATGAGCGGGCCAACGACGAGATCCTGGTCGTGCTGCAAACGGAGAGTCCGCAGGGGGTCGAGAACGCGGAAGAGATTTATTCGCTAAAGGGGGTCGACGCGATTTTCGTCGGGCCCAACGACCTGCGGGCGCAAATGCACCGCGCGGCAGGGCGTTCGCCAAGCAATGAGGAGTTCGAGCAGATGTTAGGACGGATTGTGGCCGCGGGACGCAAGACCGGCGTTCCCACCGGCATGCACACGATGTCGATCGCGGATGCCGGGCGGCGGGCCGAGCAGGGGATGCAGTTTATCGCGTTGGGGAGCGACCTGAGAATGCTGACGGAGAAGTCCGCCGAGTGGGTGGCGGCGCTGCATCCGGGGAGATCGGGCGGGGATCTCGCCAGGTATTGAGGTTGGGGGATCGAGCACGCGGTCGATCCGATGTTGGGGGTGGGGGGGCCATCTTTTTGGGTTCGCGTTCACCCGGCCCGTTGCGACCTCTCCGTCCGGCCGGATTGTACTGGTGATAGCAATGGCGCCTGCGATAGCAGTTGTACCGATTCAGTGGATTTTGCGGCTGCGGCGGCCGATAGTCCAAATAGAGGAGAGCGACCCACTTCTGATGGATGGCTGAGGGTACCCAAGGCGAACCCGATCGGCCTCGACTTGAAAAGGATTTCAATTCAATGAGACAGGTATTTTTGGGCCTGGTGGGCCTGGTCGCGTTGGCGACGAGCACCGGTTGCTGCTGCATGGATCGGTTGTGGTGCCACCAATGGGGCTGCTGCCCGTGGGGTGGCTGCGACAAAGGGGGCTGCGACGCGGGGGGCTGCGATAGCTGCGGCGGCGCGGAGGGGGGCTGCGAAAGCTGCGGCGGCGGCATGGCTCACAAGGGCCTGCACGACGGGCATGGGTTGATCGGTCATCACAAGGGGGGGAACCAGGACGCTTACGGCGGTCCGGCTGGTCCTCCGGGACCGCCGACCGGCGCGGTCGCTTATCCGTATTACACCAACCGGGGTCCGCGGGATTATTTCGCGAAGAACCCGCCGAGCATTGGACCGTAGTCGGCGAACGGCGACCTGAGCAACGGAAATCTACCGACGGCCGCGGCGCAACCGGGGGGGTGCGCCAGCGGCCGTCATTTTTTTTGCCCGTTCACCATTGTCTATGGCCAGGCTGGTTGGTCTCAGGTCGTTGGAATGGCAACTACCTGGCCGTTTAGTACGCTTTGCCGTTCCGCTTCCAGGATGTCGAGGCAGTCGACCGCGTCCTGGCCGGTGACGATGGTGGGTTTTGTGCCGTTGCGGATGCAGTCGGTGAAGTAGCGTAGCTCGCCGACGTAGCCGGTTTCGTTCGGGCAGGCGATGGTTTCCGTCTTGCCGTCGCGGGACAAGCGCAGAGCGTCCGGGCCGCGAGCGAAGTCGTAGTCGATCGTGGCCTGTTCGCAGTTGAGCGTGAATTTCATTTGGAAGTCGAAGCCGTTCGCCAGGCACCAGCTTCCTTCGGCGACCACCAGCGGCGGGGCGTCGACTCCCTGGCAGAAGTAGTGGGTCACCAGGTGATCCACTTCGCCGCTGGTCTTGCTGTAGCCGCGGCTGAAGACGCTGGAGGGCTTGCCGAACAGATGCTGCACGAAGTCGGTGTCGTGGATGTGCAGATCGAGCAGGGCGCCGCCGGAGAGAATTCCGTTGGAATACCAACCGGCCGGCATCGACGCGACCCGACGGAACGTCGCCCCCAGGACCCGGCCGAAGCGCTTCTCCGCCACGGCCGCTTTGGCCCAGGCCCATTCGGGCCAGAACCGCAAGCACATGGCCGGCATGAAAATCCCCGGCGACATGGCGGCCGCGGCCACGATGGATCGACCATCGACGGCGGAGCGGGCCAACGGCTTTTCGCACAGCACGTGTTTGCCGGCTTCCAGCGCGGCGGTGGCCAGTTCCAAGTGGGCCGGCGTGAAGGCGCAGATGTCGACCGCCTGCAGCTCGGGCATTCGCAATAGCTCGCGGTAGTCGGTCGAGCCGAAGATCTCCGACATGTCGATGCGATCGATGCCATCCTTGAGCACGTTGCCGCCGGTGCCGGCCAGGTTCCCGGCCGCGCGGTCGGGGTTTTCGTCGCAGATGGCCAACACCTTGACGCCGGGCAACGTCTGGTAGGCCTCAAAGTGTGTGCGCCCCATCATGCCCATGCCGATGATGCCGACCGTGACCATAAACTGTTCTCAGATTTGCGGCGGAAGGATTTGCTGTTTTCGACGGTTTGGGGCGTAACGTTGGCGAAAGTGCGGCTGGCCAACGAGCGGCGCGGCGGATCGATTTTAGCCGGGCGAGGCGACGGTCTGGAGCAGGTAGTTTTTCCCGCGGACGATGTCGCCAGCTCGGTCTTCGCCCGCTTCTCGCTCTATCACGAAGTTGCCAGCGTAGCCCGATTCCTCCACGATCGTGAAGAACGCCTTCCAGTCGACCTCGCCGGCGCCGACGGTGACTTCGTTTCCCCACACGCCGCGGCTGGGGGAACGAGTGGCATCCTTGAGGTGGATTTGCTTGACGTGCGGCATGAGATGGCGGAGCGCCTCCAGGGGATCGCCGCTTCCATACAAGAGCATGTTGGCCGGGTCGAAGTTGACTCCGACGCCAAACTCGGATACGGCTTGCAGGAATCGCAGCAGCGTTTCCGCCCGCTCCTGGCCGGTTTCGAGGGCCACCTTCACTCCGAACTCCTCGAACAGACCGGCGACCTGGGCGATGCGTTTCACGGCTTTTGCAAAGACGGGATCGTATTCGTCGTCGGGGATGAAACCGGCGTGGAGCGTAACCAGGCGCACTCTGGCGGCAGCGCAGAGAGGGGCGGCCTGCTGCATGTTTTGCCAGGATTTTGGCCAACTCTCGTCGGGGACGATGCCGCCGGTGCGATGGATGGCGTCGATCGTGGAGTAATCCTCTCCGACGCAGGCAATCATTCCCGAGAGGATTTCGATTTTTGCGTCGTGTAGACGTTTCAGGCCGTCCCGCCACTCCGCCTGGTTTTCGCGGAGGGGATCGAGGGCGATCTGCACCCTGGGAAGGTCGATTTGGCGCAGCGCGGCGATCAGTTCATCCACGCTCTTAGGGCGCAAGGACCAACTACAGACGCCCAGCCTGCGCACCAGCTCCGTTTGCGAAATACTCACAGGGTTTTCCATCCGTCTTGATAAAGGCCCGCCAGGGCCAGCCAGCCTGCCGTTTCGGCGGAAACGGCGCCTGGCTGATCCCAGACATCGATTCGTACCCGGTCCACGAGGGCAAATAACACGCCTGCGCGGATCGAGCGCAAGAGCAGATCGTTGAAGCGCGGGTAGCGGGTCAATTCACTGACCAGTACCAGCCGATTGGGCCGGGTGAAATTGATGGCGTTGGAGAGTCCGCAGGCCAGAAACTGGGCCATCTCCTCCAAGGCCGAGTCTTGGCCGTCGTAGCGGGCGATGCGCTCGAAAAGGCCCGCGGCATTGGCAGCGAATCCATTTTGAGCGCTTCGCGAGCGAACAAACGGAGTGCTGCAGATTCGTTCGAGGCAGCCGACCTGCCCGCAGAAGCATTTTTCCGTTTCGACGAAGAACCGGGTGTGCCCCAGTTCGTTGGCGCCGATCATACAACCGCGATTGGGCCGCCCATCGATGAGGAGGGCCGCGCCGAGACGGCCATCGCCAACGTAGACGAGCAGCACATCCTGGGACTGCTCCGCCTGGTGGGTCAACAGCCAGCGGACGGCCAAGGCATGCATATCGTTTTCAAACAGGATGGGCCGACCATCGGCCGCGTCGAACAGGGCGTTGACATCGAAGGGCTGGGGCGCGCCGGTCACGGAGCTAAAGAGGATGGCGTGCTCTTCGGGATCGAGAAATCCCGGCGAGCTGATGCCGACGGCCAGCGTCTGGTCATCCACGACCGTTTTGAGCAGCCGCTTGGCGGTGGCCAGAAGTTCCGACGGATTGGCGACCGGTTTGGAGGCTGGCGTTCCCAACAACTGGCCGCGAAGGGTCAACCGCGCGACATCGACCTGACCGGGGCTGAGAGCGAGGCCGACGACGTCGCGGGTGGCGGTATCGATTTCGAGCGGAACGCGGGGGCGGCCTTGGCCGACCGATTCGGGCGCGGCCTCGCGCAAGATGCCCAGTTCGAGCAGTTGGGCGGCTTCGCTGCCGATGGCGTTGGGATTGACTCCCATTCGCTCGTGGAGTTCCCACCGGCTAAGGCGGTTCTCGCGCCAGATGAGCCGCAGCATTTCACGCTGTCGCGAGTCGAGCACCATCCGCCGGTCCCAATTCCCTGCGAGTTATTCCCTGAACTGGGGACGAATTATAGCCGCCGTGCTCCCATTGACAATTATTGTAAACGACAATAATAATGCCCCGCAAGGAGCAAAACAGACATGAACCATGCAAGTCGATCGATTTTTGAGCAGCGGGAACTGATCGCGACCCGAGTTTTCCCCGAGCCGGCGGAGGTCAATCGCTTTGTCGCCAGCGAGTTTGCCGCCTTGATTCGGGAAAAGGGGGCTGTGGGCCAACGCTGCGTGCTGGGGCTGGCCACCGGCTCGACACCGGTTGGCGTGTACAACGAGTTGGTGCGGCTGCATCGCGAGGAGGGGCTGTCTTTTCGGAACGTGGTGACGTTCAACCTGGATGAATACTTTCCAATGCAACCGCTGGAGCTGCAAAGCTACCACCGGTTCATGCACGAGCACCTGTTCGACCGGATCGACATTCCCAGAGAGAACATCCACATTCCCGACGGCACGCTCCCGGTCGATCAGGTGCAGGCGTATTGCCAGCAATACGAGCAGCAGATCGCCGACGCCGGAGGCATTGACTTGCAGTTGCTGGGGATCGGACGAACCGGGCACATCGGCTTTAACGAGCCGGGATCGGGGCGCGACAGCCGTACCCGCCTGATTACGTTGGACCACGTGACGCGGATGGACGCCGCCAGCGATTTCTTTGGCGAGCAATTCGTTCCGCGGCGAGCGATCACCATGGGGGTGGGGACGATTCTGGCTGCACGCCGGGTGATCTTGATGGCCTTTGGCGAGCACAAGGCGCCGGTGATCGCCCAGGCGATCGAAGCGCCGATTACGTCGGCGGTGGCCGCGAGCTATCTGCAGGAGCATCCCCATGCCCAGATTGTGCTGGACGAAGCGGCGGCGGCGGAACTGACGCGGTTGAAGAGCCCGTGGGTGCTGGGGCCGGTCGAATGGACTCCGGTGCGGATTCGCAAGGCAGTGATCTGGCTGGCGCGAAAGACCGACAAAGCGATTCTGAAACTTACCGACGAGGACTATAACGAGTCCCACTTGCAGGATTTGCTGGCCGAGCGGGGTCCGGCGTACAACATCAACCTGGACATCTTCCGGGCCTTGCAACAGACGATCACCGGTTGGCCGGGGGGCAAACCGGATCAAAAGAAACGGCCGGGGGACATTCGCCGATCGACCGATACGATCTACCCGAAGCGGGTGTTGATTTTCTCGCCCCATCCGGACGACGACGTGATCAGCATGGGGGGGACGCTGATCCGGTTGGTGGATCAGGGGCACGATGTCCACGTCGCTTACCAGACCTCGGGCAATATTGCCGTGTTCGATTCGGACGCGATCCGGTTTGTCGACTTTGCGTTGGACTTTGCCCGGCTGTTTGGCACCGCGCCTGAGCAAACCGAGCGGATCGAGCGGCAGATCGAAGAGTTCTTACGGAACAAGAAACCGGGGCAGGTGGACGGTCCCGAATTGCAGCAGATCAAGGCTTTGATCCGCCGCGGGGAAGCGCGAGCCGCCAGCCGGGATTGCCGGGTTCCGATCCAAAACCTGCACTTTCTCGACATGCCGTTTTACGAGACTGGAAAGGTGCGGAAAAAACCGCTGGGAGAGGAGGATGTGGCGATCATCCAGCGGCTCATGGAGCTAGTTCGACCGCACCAGGTGTATGCCGCCGGCGACCTGAGCGACCCGCACGGCACCCACCGGGTTTGCCTGGCGGGGATTATGCAGGCGGTCCATCGGGTAAAGCATCAGGACTGGTTCGGGCAGTGCGAGGTTTGGCTGTATCGCGGCGCGTGGCAGGAATGGGAGCCGGAACAGATCGAGATGGCAGTACCGATTAGCCCGATGGAATTGATGCGGAAACGGCAGGCGATCTTCAAACACCAATCGCAGAAAGACAAGGCGATGTTTCCGGGGGTCGACGAGCGGGAATTTTGGCAGCGGGCGGAGGCTCGAAATCGCGCCACGGCCCGGCTGTACGATCAGCTTGGGTTGGCGGAGTATGAGGCGATCGAAGGATTCGTGCGTTGGCGGCCGGAAGAGTAACAGAACCGGGAGTGAATCGATTTGATTCTTACCGGTGGCTGTGTGTATTCACTAGGACTACACGTCTGAGTATCTTCCGGACACTTCACGTTTTGCTCATTTGTCGCAACTTATTTCAGGGCAGAATCTTGCGTTGCGATTTGAGGCTTAGAAGTTTTTTGGCCTGATCCCTGCATTAGTAGAGCAGCATCTGCTTTACACCCCCGTGCAGGTTTCCAGCCATGTTCGAGTTACTGCTGTTGTCGTTCGGTACTTTGGCCGCGCTGTACACCGTTTCCGCGAGCCTGCGCCCG
>JALHPA010000144.1 GCA_022842745.1 Pirellulales bacterium | reverse complement strand
CGCTCTTCCGATCTTGCCGCGGCTCGACGAGTGGATCGACGCTTCGACCTTCCGTTTGGGTTGCACCCCCATCGTCAACCTCTTCGAACAGGTGGCCGAGCCGATCACCCTCGCTCACCGCACCCACGAGTACCGCGTCGTTCCCGATGTCACCCAACAGTTGGGAACGGAGGTCTATGCGGTTACCGAAGTCACCGGGGCCGATCCCGTCAGCGGCGAATCGGTCGAGTTCCAGCCGTTCTATTCGATCAATCATCGACGCGACCGCGCCGAGCAGCACGCCTTCTGGCACACGACCCGCCGGGGTTCGAACCGCGAAGGCGATCGCGGCAGCGAAGTCTATCTGCATCTCGTCGATCTCAACTTCCAGCCCAAGCTCCCCGCTGAGGAAACCTTGGTCGTGCGTACGCTCTGCACCAACCGCGACCTCCCCGAAAAACTCCAAGTGGCCGGCGATCGCCTGTACCTCGAATTGGAAGGCGCGGCTCCCCTGTCCGCCGTCCGCTGCCTGCGACCGCCGACGCTTCCCTTGCGTCCTCCGCCAAGGCGCGGGCGGTACTGGGCGCTCATGTCCCATCTGAACTTGAATTACTTGTCGTTGACCGACGCGGAAAAAGGGCGCGAGTCGCTGCAAGAGATCCTCCGGCTGTACGATTTTTCCGACCCCAAAGCGGGCCAGCAACAATTGGCGGACGTCACCCGGCAATTGATTGAAGGCATTACCGCCGTGCGCTCGCGGCGGATCGTGGGGCGTTGTGGAAATGGTTCGGCCAGCGGATTCTGCCGGGGCACGGAAATATTGCTCGAGTTCGACGAGGAGAAATACGTGGGGGTCGGCGTCTATTTGTTCGCCTGCGTCCTGGAGCGATTTCTTGCGATGTATGCCTCGATCAACAGCTTTACCCAGCTCGTCGGCAAAACGTCGCAGACGGAAGCGATTTTCAAGCGCTGGCCCTTACGTGCTGGGGACCAGCCTTTGATCTGATGGAGGCTGCGGGCTTTCGTTAAGCCGCCGAATCTTCCCATCGCGAGAAACGGAATCCCACTTGAGATTGCTGGCATATGACCCCCGCTGATTCCTCGCCGCCGCCCGATCCCGCGAAGTCTGCGGTGGGGAGTTCCGGGCCGAAAACAGGCGCCGGCCCGGCCCGCGCCAATCGGTCCCCTCCTTCCGTCGAAGAACGGCTCTACTCCCATGGGCAGGCGTTTGAGTTTTTCCAAGCGGTCCGCTTGTTGGAACTGCTCGACAACGGCCGCGCGCCCGTGGGGGGTGAAGGGTTGCCGGACGAGGAGGCGGTGCGGTTGAAATCGCACCTTTCGCTGGCATTTCCGGCGAGCCAGATCCAGGAGATTCAGCCTCCCACCGAAAGCCATCCTTATCCCACCCTGACGGCTACGTTTATGGGCTTAGCCGGCCCAAATGGCGCTCTCCCCCGGCATTACACCGAGATTTTCCTACGCAACGAACGCGATAGCAAAGATGCCGAAAAGCGCGCCGCCCGCGATTGGCTGGACGTATTCAACCATCGCCTGCTGTCCTTGTTTTACCGTGCCTGGGCCAAGTACCGCTTCTATCTTCGATTCGAGCGCGGCGATCACGCCAAGCGTTCTCCCGACTCCTTTACCCAGGCGCTGTTGAGCTTGGTCGGCCTTGGACAGCCTCCTCTGCGACATCGACTGCAAGTTACGGCGGACGAAGCGTCCTGGTCTGGAGAAGAGCCAATCCCGCTCGATGCGGTCGATGACCAGGCTGCCATGTACTACGGGGGCTTGCTGGCGCGCCGCCCGCGCACCGCGCTGGGTCTGAGAGCGATGCTGGCGGACTACTTTGGATTGCCGGTGGAGGTTCGGCAATTCCAAGGTGAATGGCTGCTTTTGGATCCCAGCGACCAGTCTTCGCTGGGCGCTCGGAATTGTGGACTGGGAGCGGATTTGGTCATGGGAGAGCGGACTTGGGACGTGGAAGGGAAGATCCGCATTGTCTTGGGGCCGCTGGATTACGAACAATTCTGCGAACTGCTGCCGGATCGCTCGCCCAGCCCCCGCCACAAGTCGTTCTTTTTGCTCTCGCATTTGGTACGGCTGTATGTAGGACCCACGTTGGATTTTGAAGTACAATTGGTCCTGCGCCGCGAAAGCGTGCCGGAATGCCACATGGTCGAAAGCAACGGGCTGGGAACCCGGTTGGGCTGGAACATGTGGCTCCGAAACGATCCGCCCGCCAGACCCTCGTCGGACGCCGTTTTTGCGGGTCAGGAGGTTTTCTGGTTGAATAGCGGCGGCCGGGCGTGAACGATCTTCAAGCGACGATTGGCCATGCGCCGGTTGAACGGCCGTGTCTTGATATTCAGAAAACGTGCCCCGTTGAGTTTTTCCTGCCATGGTGCGATCTTGGATCAGCGGTAGCCTGTTTTGTCTGTGGGGGGTGGGAACGGTCCTGGGGGCCGGGCCATCGATCGCGGTCTTGCCCTCCAGGGTGACACTTTCCGGTCCTGCCGCGTCTCACGCCTTGCTCGTCGAGCGCGTGCTCGATGATCAATTTCTCGGTTCGCCGGCGGGGGAAGTCACCTGGTCCGTTGGCGATCCCCAGATTGTGAAAATCGAGAATGGGGTCGCCGTACCGCTGTCCAACGGCCGGACGACTGTGACGGCCGAAGTCGCCGGCCAGTCGGACACGACGGAAATCACGGTCGAGCAATTCGACAAACCCCACGAAGTCAGTTTTCGCAATCAAGTTCAATCGGTCTTTGCCAAGGCCGGCTGCAACTCGGGGGCTTGCCACGGAGCAGCCGCCGGCAAGAACGGCTTTAAGCTCTCCTTGCGCGGATACGATGCCGATGCCGATTACTTTGCAATCACCCGGCAGGCCCGCGGACGGCGCATCGCTCCCGCGGACCCTGCCCGGAGTTTGCTGCTTACCAAGCCGACGGGGGCCATCGCACACCGGGGTGGGGTGCGATTCGAGGTCGACTCCCCCGAATACCGCACCGTCGCGAGTTGGATCGCACAAGGCGCCCGACCGCCCGCGGAAAGCGATGCGAGGATCGAGCAGCTTGAGATTCTTCCCCGCCGGACGTTGCTCAAACCGAAAGACACGCGGCGCATCCTGGTTCAAGCCCGGTTTTCAGACGGACGGGTGGAGGATGTCACCCGGCTGGTGAAGTTTGCTTCGTCGAACGAAGCGGTCGCTCAGGTCAACCAGTCGGGACAGGTGTCGGTCGTAGGCCAGGGAGAGGCGGTACTCAGCGGCTGGTATCTTAGTTTCAATGCGGTGGCCACGGTCACGGTGTCTTACGAACAAGCGGTCGACGAGCAAGCCTATGCGCAGGCCCCGAGCCGCAATTTCATCGATGAACTCGTTCTCAAGCAGCTAAAGCGGCTCAATCTTCCGCCGTCGCCGCCGGCCTCGGACGCCGAATTTTTGCGCCGTGCCTTTATCGATACCATTGGCACGCTGCCGACTGCTGATGAAGTGCGGGCTTTCTTATCCGACAACTCCGCCGATAAGCGCGATCGACTTATCGAGGCGCTGCTTGAGCGACCGGAGTTCGTCGATTACTGGACCTACAAGTGGTCCGACCTGCTCTTGGTCAATAGTGAGAAGCTTCGCCCCCCCGCCATGTGGGCCTATTACCGTTGGATCCGAGCGCAGGTGGCCGACAACACCCCCTGGGACGAACTGGCGCGGCGGATTCTCACGGCCAAAGGGAGCACGATCGAAAACGGCGCGGCGAACTTTTTCGTTCTGCATCCCGACCCGACCGAACTGGCCGAGACCACGTCGCAGGCGTTTCTCGGCATGTCCATCAACTGTGCGAAATGCCACAACCACCCGCTGGAGAAATGGACCAACGATCAGTACTTCGGCATGGCCAACCTGTTTGCGCGGGTCAAGGTGAAGGACGGGCGCAACGACGGCGAAGCGGTGGTCTTCAACGTCGCTTCGGGCGAGCTGCTGCAGCCGCGCACGGGAAAGCCTCAACCGCCCCGGCCGCTCGATGCCCAGCCTGTGCCGTTTGACTCTCCGCTCGACCGGCGCGCGGTGCTCGCCGATTGGGTGACGTCCGCCGACAATCCCTATTTCGCTCGGGCCATTACCAATCGCCTGTGGGCCAATTTTTTCGGCGCCGGCCTGGTGGAGTCGGTGGATGACCTGCGGCTCACCAATCCGGCCAGCAATGAGGAGCTGCTCAACGCCGCGGCGCAGTTCCTGGTGCGAAATCGCTACGACTTGAAATCGCTGATGCGCGCCATGCTGCAGAGCGCAACCTACCAGCGCACGAGCCAGAGCCTGCCGACGAATGCATTCGATCGACGTTATTACGCTCGGTATTATCCCCGCCGCATCATGGCGGAGGCGCTGCTCGACGCTTATTCGCAGATCAGCGGCGCTTCCACCCAGTTTTTCCGCGAGTCCGGCGACCGCAAAAACAAGAACCTCGGTGGCCAGGGCGATCCCTACCCGCCGAACTTCCGAGCCATTCAACTGCCGGACTCGAACGTCCTGTCGTATTTTTTGAAGTCCTTTGGGCGGCCTCAGCGCCTGTTGACCTGCGAGTGCGAGCGGACCGACGAGCCAAGCATGGTGCAGGTATTGCACCTTAGCAACGGCGACACGATCAACGACAAGCTGGCGACGCCCGGCAACCGACTGGATCAGATCCTGGCTTCGAAAGCGCCTCCCGAGCGGGTCGTGGAAGATGCCTATCTGAGTTCTTTGGCTCGCTATCCGACTCCGGCGGAGAAGGATCCTTTGGTCCAAGCTCTGGCCGATGCACCGGAGAGCGAAAAGCGCCTGGTGCTTGAAGACTTGTATTGGAGCCTGCTCAGCAGCAAAGAATTCCTACTCAATCATTAGCCGCGGCGCCCTCTTCGCCGCCAGCGAGAGCCAATTTGGATCCCTGATTCGAGAATGGCTCGGCGATGATCGTCGAACGGTTGTTTTTCGAGGCAAGCTGCTCGACGGGCCATTAACACAATCTGCAACTTACGATTTCGCACTGCCCACGAATCCTCCCATGAGATTGATTGTTTCACTGGCACTGGCGTTGTTCTTGGCGACGGTCGCGGCGCCAATGGCCGATGCGCCGTTGAAAGCCGCCGAACTTGCCCCCCCCGATTATAATCTGGCCGTTGCCCCGCTCTTGGCCAAATACTGCAACGGGTGTCACAATTCCGACGACCGCGAGGGCAAATTGTCCCTGGCGAGTTTCGAGGAACTGAAGAAGGGGGGCAAGCGCGGGGCCGTGGTCGTCCCCGGCCAATCGGCCCAAAGCCGGTTAATCCGCGTCCTGACTGGGGATGCCAAGCCCGCCATGCCTCCCGAGGATAATCCCCGGCCCAGCCCCGCGGAAATCGCCCTCCTCACGGCCTGGATCGACGCCGGGGCGAAAGGCCCATCTGGGGCAGAGGTCGACCCCACGGTCCTGATCGTCCCGAAAGTCGATCCGGCCGGACCTGTCCGCCGCGCTATTTTTGCCGCGGCGTTTTCACCCGATGGCCCGTTGCTGGCGCTTGGCCGACCCGGAGCGGTCGATCTCGTCTCTGCGGATACCCGCGCCGTCGTGCGAACTTTCACCGGCCTGCACGGCAACGTCAACAGTCTTGCATTCTCCGCGGATGGCGCCGTGCTGGTCGCGGCTGCTGGAGAGCCCGGATTGTTCGGCGAAGTTGTTGTATTCGATCTGGCGCGCAATCAGCCCCCCCGCCGTCTGCGCGGGCACAAAGATAGCATTTACGCGGTCGCCCTTTCGAGTGATCGGAAACTGCTGGCGACCGGGAGTTACGACCAACAAATCAAGCTGTGGGACCTGGCGACTGGCGGCGAATTGCGCACCTTGTCGGGCCACAATGGCGCGGTATTCTCCCTCGATTTTCACAAGAATGGGCGTGTGCTGGCGAGCGCCAGCGGCGATCGGACCGTCAAGCTGTGGAACGTCGACAATGGCGAGCGGGTGGAGACTTTTGGTCAGCCGACGCTGGAGCAGTATGCCGTCGTTTTCAGCCCCGACGGCCAATCGGTCGCGGCGGCCGGCGCGGACAATCGGATTCGCATTTGGCGCTTAAGCGATTCGATGGCCGAGGGGACAAATCCCCTGGTGTTTGCACGATTCGCCCACGAACAACCGATTGTCAAGCTTGCGTATTCCCCCGATGGCAAGACGATCGCCACGGCCGCGGAGGACCGTAAAGTCAAGCTTTGGCAAGCCGACCAGGTTTCCGAGCGTCTCCTGCTCGATGCTCAATCGGACGTGCCGGTAGCGCTCGCCTTTTCGCCCAAGCAATCGACGCTGGCCGTGGGACGGCTCGACGGCTCGCTCTCGCTTTATAGCGTCGTGGACGGCGCCATGATTGCGCCTGCGCCAATGCCAAAGCCGGAACTTATCTCCGTGCTACCGCGCGGCGTGCAACGCGGCCAGCCTGCCCTGCTGCGAATTTCGGGGAAACATCTTTCGGAGAGCGACAAGGTAACCTTCGGCGATGCCCGCCTGACGGGCAAGTTGACAGCGGCCGATGCATCGACGGGCGCTTTACAACTTGAAGTTACGAGCTCGGCCGATTTGCCGCGCGGGGCCTACGACGTGTGGCTGGAAAATTCCAGCGGCGCAAGCGGCAAGCTGCAATTGTACGTAGACGATCTCCCACAGACGCTGGAAGCGGAGCCGAACGACACGCATCCGGCCGCCCAATCGATTTCGCTGCCAACCGCTGTCTGGGGCCGTTTGCAAACCGCAGGCGATCGCGATCGATTTTCATTTGAAGGACGCCAGGGGCAGG
>JALHPA010000143.1 GCA_022842745.1 Pirellulales bacterium | reverse complement strand
CTCTCGGGCGGGCGGTATCGCTACAGCTACGCCCTGCAGAGCGAGCTGCTTAAGCAGCATCCGCTACGGGAGTTGAAATTGGACGTGCGGCTGTCCTCGAGCACTCCCCTCACGGTGGTCGAGTGCCCCACTCACGAGGTTCGCCAGCGGCAAACGAAACACAGCGCACAAGTTGAGTTTTCCGCCCAGGAATATGCCCCCACCCAGGATTTCGAGTTGGAGGTGGCCGTCGACCGCACCAACCAGGAGTTGGTGTTTGTTCCCCATCAGCGCGGCGACGACGGTTATTTTCTGCTCTTGCTCAATCCCCCGGGCGCGGACGGCGGCTGGGAGCGGGACGTACTCCCCAACGGCGACCCGTTGGAGTTGCTCATTCTGGCCGACGCGTCTGGCTCGATGGATCGCGCCGCCCGGCAGGCCCAGGACGCGTTTGTCGCTGGCTTGCTCTCCTCTTTGGGACCGAACGACAAGTTCAATCTCGCCCTTTGCGATGCGGACTGCGACTGGCTCTCGGCCGATAACCAGCCGGCCTCGGCGGCCAACGTCGCTTCCGCCCGCGACTTTCTCGCCAAGCGCCGCTCGCTCGGCTGGACCAATCTCGACGCGGTGCTTCAAAACGCGATGGCCAAGGTTGGACCGCGGACCCAGGTCGTGTACATCGGCGATGGCATTCCCACGGCCGGCGACGCCGACCCCGTCGCATTCGCTAACCGGCTGAAGAAGCTGTACCGCGGCGCAGGCACCTTCCACGCGGTCGCCCCCGGCAGTCTGTTCGAGTCGGCGGCGCTCAACGCCATTGCGTCGCTTGGAGGAGGTTCGGTTCGCAAGCTGTCTGCCCCGCAAGATGCGTCTTCCGCTTCCAGCCCTGCCGCCGTGGCGCGGGACCTGCTCCGCGAAATCGCCCAACCGGCGATTCGGAATATGAAGATTCAAATCAACGGCCTGCGCACGGCGCGGGTCTATCCCGAGGAGCTGCCCAATTTGCCCGCGGGCGCTCAGCAGATCGTGCTTGGACGGTATCTGCCCGAGAGCGGCGCCGCCGCGGCCGAGATCGTCGTCACGGGAGAACTGTCCGGAAAACCGATCCGCATCCACAGGACGTTTTCCCTCCCGCAGCGCGTCCAGGTCCCGCCTGCCTCGCAAGGCAGCGCCCCCGCCGACGAGAACTCATTCATTCCGCGGCTCTGGGCCCGGATGCATTTGGACGGACTGTTGCAGCAAGGCGCAAGCCCGGCGATTCGGGACGAAATCATCGCCTTGTCCGAAGAGTACCAGATCATCACGCCGTATACTTCGCTCTTGGTGCTCGAAAGCGATGCCGACCGCGAGCGGTTCAAGGTCCAGCGCCGATTCCAGATGCGCGACGGCGAGAAGTTTTTCGCCGACGGCCGGGACACGGTCAATTACCAACTGCTCCAGCAGCAGATGGCCGCCGCCGGAACGTGGCGCTTGGGAATGCAACGGCGCGTCCTTCGGCAGCTTGCCACGCTGGGGCGCAATCCGCTGGTTTTTCGACCGCGCAATGTGTGGGATCGCCGCTCAAACGAGATCGATTACTACCGTTATGCGGGCGCGTTTGGCGGAGGGATGGGCGGAATGCCGACGTCGGGCGCGGCGCCACTCGGCGCTGTGTCGTATAGCGATATCGATCACCTGAGCGCCTTGGGGGTCGAGGACTTTTCCTCGCCGATGAGCGAAAAGGCGCGAGTCGACCTGTTTGACGACAGCGGCTCCTTCGACGCGGGCGAATCGCTTTCCAAACGGGAGCCGTCGAGCGAGGATCTCGCCCTTGGCGACTCGTTGGAGGCCAAAGATGAATCGGCCGGCGACCTGAAGCAGCTTGAGGATCGGGAAGAACTCCTGTCCGTGAATGGCCCGCTGGACCTGGCCCCGATGGAGCCTGCCGCACGGCCGATGTCGAGTCTGCGGGGACTGTCCGCCGCCGGCTTTGGTCTCGCCGAAGGTCTAGAGGACACTAGCTATTTCTTTGCGGGCCGGGGGGGGCGGTTCAAGCAAAAATTGGGCCGCGGCTATCAATCGTACGCTCCCGACCCGATGTCCTGGATGCGGAGCCTGTTTCCGGACTTGCCGGCGCCCCCACCGGCGGAAACGCCCCTGCCGTCGCCAAGATGGCCGGCCGATGCCCGCGCGTTGGCCGAGAGTCTGCTCCGCCGATCGGCGCTTGCGGCGCTCGAAGGGGGGCTGGAAATCGCGATCGATCAACGGTCGTTCGATCCGCGGTTGACCCGCCCCACGTCGGTCAGCCAGCAACATTCCTGGCTCGCGAAAAACGGCTGGCTGGTCCGTAACGGGTCGGACACGGGACAGACCGTTCTGCACTGGACCGATGGTCGCGAGCGCGGCGTCGTTTCCATCGCCTTCCAACTGGGCCGGGTGCGCCCCGCGGGTCCACGGGACCTGGAGGGATACCCCCTGGCGCTGAACGACTATTCGCTCGAATCGATCGAGCGTTCGTATTCCACTTACCGTCCTTCGCTTCAGGCGCAAGGGAACGATCAGGTGTTGCTCACGCTGACCCACCCCACCCAGTCCAACCACCAGTTCCGCCTGCTGATCGATACCCAACGCAAGGTCGTTTTGCGAACTACCAGCATCGTCGATGGCAAGCCCTCGGTCATGACCCTGTACTCGGAATTTGTACACGCAGGAGGCGTGTGGTGGGCTACCCAAGTGGAATCGCTCGACGCCCGCGACCGCCGCACAGCGCTGAACAAGTTGACCATTCGAGAAGTTTCGGCCGAGACGCATTCCAAGGATTTCGCCGGGCAACTCGCGGATCGGCCTTCGTGGCTGTTGCTCAAGGATCCGCTCCCGAGCTTGCGCACGGCGAAACAGCAACTAGCGGATGGCAAGGGAGACGTCAACGACCAACTGGTGGTGCTCTCGCACTTGGCGCAGTCCCAGCAATGGGATCGCGCGGCGGAGCAGTTTGAGCGATTGAGCCAGGCGATCGGCGACCGGCCGGGTCGCGCTTGGCTCCAAGATGCTTTCCTGATGATGAGCCGCCGGCACGAGGAGTTGCGGAAGAACCTGCTCGCCCAGGCGGCGGCTCTGGCTGCCCGCGCGGCAAAGGCTGAACGCGAGAAACAAGCGAGCTTCCCCCCCACGTCCGGCGACGACTATTTTCTGGCGATGCATCTGCTCGGCCTGGCGAGTCCGTCCCAGCAGACCAACGAAGTGCTGGAATTACACGCTTCGTTGCGCCCCGTTTTCCTCCGCCTCCCCCCCCATGCCCAAGGCGATCAACTTTGGCGCACGCAACAGGCGATGTATCTGGAACGAGCCGGCCAACCGTCAGCGGCTTTGGCCTTGTATCGCGACCTGGCCCGCGAGAATCCCTACGACAGCTCGGCCCAATCGCGTTACCTGAACTTGCTCTCCAACCGCGAGAATTATGCCGCGGCGTACCGCTGGATCGACGAGCTTTTGTCGGACAAAAAGCTCGAATTCCACAGTTGGGAAGCCGACGCCCTCCGCGGCTACTATGTGCAGAACCTGGAACGGGAGGGGCGGTTCACCGATCAAGCGGCGTATCTGGCAAAGTGGATCGCGCTTGATCCACAGTCCTCGACGCCATACCAGCAATACCTCTCCGCCCTCCTGCGCAGCGATCAAGAGGACCGGGCCGACGAGCTGGTCCGCGAATGGTTGGCCGCCGGTCGCGCCGCCGCAACCGCCAGCGCGAACGCCGCCGCTTCCGGCACAGCCAAAAAAGAGGCCAATGTGGGGGAGGGTCAGTCGCAACCCGCAGAGCCCGCCCCGCTGGATCCCGGTGTCGCCGCCCGCCTGACCGCCGCGGTAAATTATTCGCTGGGGATGTCGGTGCCCTGGTATACCTATCGCATTGATGAACGCTGGTTGGGACCGTTGGCCGATACGGTTCGCGCGCTGGTTGGTTTGCCCTCGCAGATCTCGCTCGCCGACCAGATCATGCAGCACCAGTCGTTCCGCCAGAGCGACATGGCCCGGGTGTTGCGCACGGAGTTTTTGAATCGCCTGCTCGCCGCGGCCGATTCGCTCCCTCCGCCGGTTGTCCACCAACTGGTCAACTGGGTCGCCACCGAAGACCCGCCGGTGGACCGGGAGAATTGGCTCAAGATCGCTGCCACGCTGGAGCGCCGCTGGGCCTCGGAGAAAGAACCCGCCGCGCGGCGGAGCCTGGCCACGACGTTGGTGAGCATTTTATCGCTAAAGATCGGCACGGCCGAGTGGCTGGCGTTTCTGGAGCGGCAATTAAAAGAGGGTCTGGCCATCGATCGGGCCAGACACGTCGAGGAGCTGACCAACGCCCTGTTGGCCCAACCCTGGACCCAAGCTACGGAAGATCGCTTATTCGCGCTGCTGCCGGAGATTCTGCCCACGGACATCCCGGCCGACGACGAACGCTATTCCCAGCAGCGCCTGATCCGGCAGATCGACTATCTCCACCGGCTGTCAGATCGGATCGTGGCGGCGCGCAACGAAGCGGCGACAGCCGCCCTCGCGCATCCCGAAAAACTCACCCGCACGGAACTTGCGGCCAAGCGCGCCTTAGCGCTCAAAGAAGCCCAGGCATGGATCGCGGATCGCCTTGCTCGCGAACGCCGGACGGCTTCGGCCGAGCTTGGGCCTTGGATCGCGGTGGAAATGACCTACTGGAGCCTTCGCGCCGGCCGGCCGGCGGAACAGGCCGTCGGCGAGGCGTGGGAGCTGCTCGGCGACCGACCGCGGCGGCTGGAGCAAGATTCCCCGGCTGCTAGGCTGACGCACATTCTGCGTGCGCGGCACCTGGCCACTCTGCAATACATCGCCACTCGCAAGAACGCCGCGCCCGAGTTGGCCGAGCGAATTTTGCGGTACCTCGAGGCGGGAATGGAGTCGTCTCCCGCCGGTGAAGAGGGCGAATTATCGCAGTGGCGCGCAGAGAAGGCGAATTTCCTCATCGCGCTCGATCGGCCGGCTGAATTGGAGACATCGCTTCGCGGATGGATCGATCCAGGCCAGGCCGACAATTCCTGGCGCATTGCGCTTGGGTATCTGTTGGCCGAGCAAGGAAAAGTGAAGCAGGCGATCGCGGAACTGACCGCCGTCGAGAAGGCCGACGAACTGGGCCCGGCCGAATATCGCACGCTGGCCGACTGGTATCTGGCGACCAACGATCGCGAACGGCACGAGGCCGCGCGCATCGCCAGCTACAAGGCGATGGGAGAGGGTTATCTTCAGCGCGAGCTGAACCGTCGGATGCAACCCTGGCAACAGAGCGACGATCGGATACCTTCGGCCGTCGATATCGAGCTGGTGCGCATCTTTGCCGCCCTGTTCCAGAAATCGGAATCTCCGACCAGCTACCTCTGGCAGTTGCAGCGCGTGTACCAATACTCGCGCGATTTTCGCCTCCCTCAGGCGTTGACCGATGCCGCGATTGGGCACAGTTCGCTGCGCATCTATCCTCTCGCCCAGTGCTTCCAGGGCCTGCTGCAAGAAGTCCGCGACGAAGCCACCGTCGATCAATTGATGGCGTATCTGGCGGAAGTCCGCCGCCGGAAGTTGACCCCGGTCGACGAACGCGCGTTGGACCTGTTGCAAACGTTGATCGAGCGCCGGGCCGCGGACCTGCAGAACCAGGCAGAACCGCACGTGCAAAGCGCGCTCGCCGCCTTGCGCCGCGCCACGCGCGGCGACTGGCACCCCGGCGAACCGCGGCTGATGATCGATTTCCTTGCAAATCTGGGGGTAATCAGCGGCAAGGCGCTGGCGGCCGAGCAACTCAAGCAATTGGCCGAACTGTACAAGCGCCAGTCCCCCGGGTCCGCCGATCGCTTGTACGCGGCGCAAAAATTCGCCGCGACCGAGTGGGCGTATGGCGATCAACAGTCCGCGATCGATCGCCTGGAAGCGGCCCTCAACGACGTCCGTGCCGCCGCGAATGCCCCTCCCGCCGACGGCACGCAAGAACCGCCCCGGGCCTCCGCCGATGCCCTAATCCCCCTTCCTTCTTCGGCGAATGAAGCGCTGGCCCAGTTTGTCGACTATTTGAAGCAGCGCGGGCACTACGACCGCGGCGAAAAGGTCTATCTCGCCGAACTTCGGGCCAACTCGGATGCCCAGCAGCGGAATTGGCTGACCCAGCAGTTGTTCCAACTTTACAACGGCGCATTGGCCAATGCGGCGGACGTTTCGCTTGGCGGCGGCGCGCAACTGTTTGCCACTGCGCAGCGCCGCATGATCGAGGAGTTGAGCACCAACGACCACAACCATCGCTATGCGGTCGCCAGTCATCTCGTGTCATTCTATCGCGTCGGCTTCGATCGCGGACTGTCGGCGGCGCGGGCCGATTTACTCAAGTTCAGCCGCGACGTCCTCCCCGAGGTCCTCAAACGGCAGCAGAACAACCAGCAAAGCCTGGTTTCCACCGTGGCCAGCGCGCTTCGACACGTCAACGGCCCGCGGGAAGCGTTGGCATTCTTGATCGAGCGCATGGAGAACGAGCCGCGCTGGTATCGGCAGGCGGGGCAGGACGGCTGGAATCATCATTCCAACTCCCTGGCCGTGTGGCGCAAGGAAACCGGAGATGTAGGCGACCTCGATGGCCGGCTGCTGAAGATCGTGCTGGAGGAGTTGCGTCGCGATCTCGAATCCCGGCAACCGCGGAATCGCGAGATGTACTGGAAGCACTACTCGAATTACTGGGCCGAAAAGGAGAACGACTTTGCCCGCGCGGCCGACGAAGTCGCCGCCGAACACGCTGGTTCGACCGGGTCGCTCGCGTATGTCGCTGAATATCTCTTCCAC
>JALHPA010000142.1 GCA_022842745.1 Pirellulales bacterium | reverse complement strand
GGAGGCCTTTCTCGCCGCCGCGAGCGGGGATGCGGCGCGAGCCGAGTTTGTCGCGGTCGAGCAATTGTGCCAACCCTCGGCCGACACGGATCTGGAGTCCGCCCGCAACCTCGTCCATGCGAATCTGGGAATTGCGAAGAGTACGCGCCGCAATGGGGAAATAGGCCAACGCTTGGAAGCCTCGCTGCGGATTGTGAAGCAGATCCAGGATCGCGGCGGCAGCAGTGCGAAAGATCAACTCCTCCTCGGGATGATCCACCATAACTTGGGCGCATGGCGCGAGCAATCGAACGACCTGCCGTCGGCCGAGAGCCACTTCGTCGCTGCGCGCAAGTGTTTTGAGCCGTTGTGCGAAAAGACTCCCGAAGCCGACAGTCATCACGGCAGCCTGGCCGAAACCTACGGCTGGCTGGCGATGATCTATGCCAAGACCGGCCGCGCAGGCCTTGCGGATGAGCTCTATCAAAAGGCGCTGGGCGTTTACCAGACGCTGTCTCAGCGATTTCCTTCCGCGCGCAGGTATCGGCAAGAGACCGCGCGCATGATGCTCAATTACGGAGTCATGTTGAACGCGATCGAGCGTTATCCCGAGGCTGCAAAGCAATTTCAAAGCAGCGCCGAGCTGCGGGAGCAGTTGGCCCTCGACGGTCGGGCCGTGGAAATTGAGCGCAAACAACTGGCCGAAACGTATCAGAATCTGGCGATCGTTCGCCAAAAACTGCAACGGCCCAAGGAAGCGGAAGCGGCTTACGACCGCGGCTGCCAGATCATGGAGCAGCTCTGCGAAAAGAACCCGAAACAGTACGAAATGGGAGTCGCACTGAGCGGACTATACTTGAATCGCGCCGTGTTCCGCCAGGTTTCCGGCGATCTTGACGCGGCAATGGACTTGCTGAACCGGGCGATCACGATCCTCTCAAACTGTCGCCAGCATTTGCCGGATGATCCCAACTTGAGAACGTATCTCTATTCGGCCTTCGGCGCCCGATCGCAGATTTGCGAGGCCAAGGGCCAGTTCGACCGAGCTGCCGAGAGTTGGACCCAGTTGCTCGAGTTGGTCCCCAGCGATCAGCAAACAGACTACCGCCTGTCGCGTGCGATGTGTTGGATGCGTTCCGGCGCTCAGGAGCGAGCCGTCGGGGAGATCGATGCGATAAGCAAATTGCCAGGCCTTTCCGGCCTGAACTGTTACAACGTCGCATGCATCTATGGCGTGGGCGCGCACCATGCCGCGGCGGGCGGTCGTCCCGACCAGGCCGGCCCATTCATCGAAAAAGGCCTGGCACTGATAAAGCGCGCTGCGGAATTGGGCTTGTTTCGCGAGAATCCCCATCTGCGCGATCATGCCGCAACCGATCCCGACCTGGCTTCTCTGCGATCGTCCACTCGGTTCGCGGAGCTGATTACCTCGCGAGCTAGCGAATAACGACTGCTTCGGGGTCGAGCACCTGAAGAACCAGCTTGAAAACGCAAAAAACTCTGCCCGGGGCTTTCGTCCCGGGCAGAGTTTCTGAAGCACCGAACCTTAGGAGGAGGCGGGCGCGGCTAGTTGGCGCGGACGACTTTGCTGGCCTGGACCACGCGGCGGTGGCTCTTCCGCATGGCTTGCGGGTCGGCCATCGGGGCGGGGGGCATGGGAGCGGCATCGGTGGGGGCCGCCGTGGGGGCGGGCGCCGGGGCCGAACCGCCGCCGTTGCAGCCGCAGGACGCTTCGGCGGCACAGCCGTTGCCGCACGAGTCGCAGCTATTGCAGCAGCTCTTCTTGCAGCGCTTGTGGCCGAAGATGTCTAGCAGCGAGCGATGGCAGCGCTTCTTCTTGCAGCAGCTCGTTTCGCAGCCACAGGCCGGTTCGGCGGCGCAGGTGTCGCAAGCGGCGGCGGCGCCGCAACCTGGGTCGCAGGCGGGCTTGTCGCAGCCGCAAGCCGGTTCGGCCGCGCAGCCATTGCCGCACGAGTCGCAGCTATTGCAGCACTTGTTGCAGCGATGATGATCGAACAAGCCGCGGAGGCCGCCGAACAGGTCGTGGCTGTGGCAGGTCCGCACCCCAAGGTGGGGGCAACCGCACTTCACGGCCCCTTCGCAACCGCAGCTCTTCTCGCAGCAGGAGTTGCAAGCATTGTCCGCAGCGCAGGACGGCTCGCAAGCGGGAGCGGCGCAAGCGGGCTGTTCGCAGCAGCTCGGCTCGGCGGCGCACGACTTCTCGCAACATTTTGGCTCGCAACAACTGTTGCAGCCGCAGTCATTCAGGCCCAGCATGCGGCTCATGAGCTCGAAACCGAAGCTCTGACCGCACAGGCCTACGCTGACTACCAGCGCGCCAAAGAACATGTTCCATTTCATCGAGCAACGTCTCCTTTTCGAGTCGAACCACGCGGATCCCGTTCCTTCGCCGTTTGCGTCTTTCGAATCAAGCGGTTTGGCTTCGCTGCATCGCTCGCCGCAGGCAGGAGTCCAACAGCCCTCGGGTCTGGTGGGCGTGAAGGCTGTCGGGTTGAGGGAGGGAACGCTGGCGGGCCAAGGAAGGCGGGATCAACCGGGCGCGGTTCACACGGACTATAGCGCCAGGTCCGGTCGAGCCATTCCATGACTCGATTGCAACCGATCCGGTTGCCTGACGCGCCCTTACGTGCTGTGCACGCTTTTTCCTAAGGGACACCCTTCGTATCGGCCACTCCCGCAAAACCCCTTGAGCGGTCAAAAGTGTTTTTCTGCAAATGGTTTACATCTACCGTTGCGCAAACAATGCGCGGGGCGTAAACTGTGCCGAAGGTAGCGACGGCAACGCGCGGCAAGAGGCGGTCGGGTCGTGCGCAGTCGGAAAAGTTTGGCTCGCTTGACGGGCACGGCGAGAGCGAACCTATCTGCGAAGGAGTTCCGGCCCGGCGGCCGATCGCCGGGCGGAGAATCTGGCGATCCAGTAAAGAAGGATGGTTCGGATGAAGAAGCCGTTTGAAGTCGTGGATTTTACGAGAATCGAGGGGCAGCCCTGCCCGTGCGGCGTGGCCCGGCGGGCGTTCGTGGATGCCGCGGACCTGCCGATCACCGTCCACCGCACGTCGATCACCGCGGACGCGCGGGTGCATTACCACCGGCGGCTGACGGAGGTGTATTACGTTTTGGAGTGCGGGGAGGGGGCGCGAATGGAGCTCAATGCAGAGGAGATCTCGGTCCGGCCGGGGACCTGCGTCTTGATCCGGCCAGGGACGCGGCACCGGGCGATCGGGCCGATGGAGGTCCTGATCGTGGTAAGTCCGAAGTTTGACGAGCAGGACGAGTGGTTCGATTGAGTTGGTACATCGATCGGATGGTCTGGCCTTAAGTCGCTACTCAGAAATGGCTTGCGATCGGTAGCCATTTCAGAAACCTTAGGAGCAGCGAGGGCCAAAGGGCCATTTTTGCAGCGGGCCATGTCAAAATTTTGAGGATTTTTTTTGGTCAATGTGTAAGGAACGGAGAGTGAGATTTATTGAAATTCTTTTGGTGGTATGTGTAAGGAAAACAGTTTGAAATCTTTGGGCAAACTGATTGAATTGGGCAAGATTTTTGTGCATAATCCGTCTCGGCAAGGTGCGGAATCCCGCAGCGCTTTGAGCCATCGGCAACAAATCGCGGGACGAGTAATGTTCACGAGGGAACTTCGATGAAAAGACTTTTTGGGCTGGCTTTAGTTGCCGCCGCCATTGCGTCATTCGGCGCAAGGGCAGAGGCGGCGACGATGGTAAACTTGGAACTCTCGCTATTGCTGGACGTTTCCGGCAGTGTCGATGCGAATGAGTTCAATCTGCAGCGTCAGGGGTATATTGATGCATTCAATAATCCAGCGATCCAGGCGTTGATTGCGAACAACAATGCCAATCCCGGCGGCATTGCGGTGAATTTCATCTATTGGTCTGGCAGCGCGCAACAGAGCCAATCGGTCGGGTGGACTCACATACAGACTGCGGCCGATGCGGCAAATTTTGCGACCGCAATCGCTGGTACGGTCCGGCCGTTTAGCGGTCTGACCGCTCCTGGGTCGGCGTTGAATTTTGCGGCACCATTGTTTGCGTCGAATATGTTCGACTCAAACTTCCAGATCATTGATGTGTCGGGCGATGGCGCACAGAACGACGGCGCCAATACACTAGCCGCGAGGAACGCCGCCCTGGCGGCTGGGATCGACCGGATCAATGGACTGCCGATTTTGGGGGAAAATGGATTGTTAGCCTTTTATCAGAACAATATCCAGGGAGGCGCCAACTCATTTACCACCCCAGCAAGTAGCTTTGCCGACTTTGGAACTGCGATTCTGGACAAGTTGAGCAAGGAAATCGGAGATCCGGGCGGCGGCGGCGGCGACGTGCCGGAGCCGATGAGCTTGGTCGTTTGGAGCGTCCTCGGCTTGGCAGCGGGCGGCTGGAAGCTGCGTCGTCGCAGCTAAGGCACGATTCGCCGTTCGCGGCGCGGTTGGTTTGATTTGAATGCCGCCTCTGGAAGTGAAGTCGCTTCCAGAGGCGGCTTTTTTTGCGCGCCGGGGCGGAGTGGCGGCGATTGTGGCTGGCAGCAATGTAGAAAAAGTAAGCGCCGCTGCGCGACGGGGTCGGGCAGCGGCGCTTAAGCCATGGGGAATCTGTTTGGAACGCCGTCGATCGTTCTTCTATCGTCCGTACGACTGGCCTACGCGGCGTCGACCGTGAGCTCTTCCTGCTGGGGAAGCTCGGGGAGGAAGCCTTCCAGGTGCTGGGCGCGGACGGGGTTACGGAGCTTCAGGACCGCCTTGGCCTCGATCTGGCGGACCCGCTCGCGGGTGACTTTGAAGATCCGCCCCACCTCCTCCAGCGTGTAGGTGTAGCCATCGGTCAGGCCGTAGCGGAGGCGGATGATCTCCCGCTCGCGATAGGTGAGGGTCTTCAGCAGGGCCTCGATCCGGTGGCGGAGGATGCCATTATTGGCGGTCTGGATCGGGGCCTCCGCGCCGGCGTCTTCGATAAACTCGCCGAAGCTAGAGTCCTCGCTTTCTCCCACCGGACGATCCAGGCTGACGGGATGCCGGCCGATGTTGAGCACCCGGCGGGTTTCCTCGACCGGGACATCGGCCAGAGCGGCAATTTCCTCGACCGTGGCCTCGCGCTTCAGCTCCTGCTGCAGGCGCTTGGCGATATTACGGAGCTTGGAGAGCACGTCGATCATGTGGACCGGAATGCGGATCGTGCGAGCCTGGTCGGCGATGGCGCGGGTGATGGCCTGGCGAATCCACCAGGTGGCGTAGGTGCTGAACTTGTAGCCGCGGCGGTATTCGTACTTGTCGACGGCGCGCATCAGGCCGGTGTTTCCTTCCTGAATCAGGTCCAGGAAGCTCAGGCCGCGGTTGCGGTATTTCTTGGCGATGGAGACGACCAGCCGGAGGTTGCCGCTGGAGAGCTGCCGTTTGACTTGCTCGTAGTCATCGTACTGGCGCTTGAGCACTTCGCGGCGATTGCGCAGGCTGCGGGGGCTTTCTAGCGTCAGCAGGAGCAGATCGCGCAGCTCGCGGCGGGCGAGAGTGAGGTCGTTTTTTGAGTGCTTTCCGTCGCGCAGCTCGCGGATCCGCCCGCGCAGGTAGTCCATGCGGCGGGACATTTCGTCCAGTTGCTTGACCATCGGCTGGACGCGGCGGGTGCGAAGGCTGAGTTCCTCGACCAGGGTGAGGGACTTGAGCCGGCTGCGGCAGAAGCGTTTGCGGGCTTCCTGGCGGTCGGCCTTGGAGGTCTTCTTGCTGATGAGCTTGCGGAAGTCGGCGCGGTTTTGCTTGACCAGGGCGCGGAGGGTGCGCAGGTTATGCGGCATGCGGGCCATGATCTGCTCCTTCGTCAGCCGCTCGGTCAACGAGACCTTGATGGTGCGGTCGAAGGGGAGCACGCCCTGATGGACTTTATCCAGGGTGTCGATCGTGGTTTGCAGGGTGTAGTTGCAGCCCAGGACGGAGCGGCGGAAGCGCTTGCGCGTGACCTCGATTTTTTTGGCCAGCGAGATTTCCTGTTCGCGGGTCAACAGAGGGATCTCCGCCATCTGGGAGAGATACATGCGGATCGGATCGTCGCTGAGCTTGGGGAGTTGTTCAGCGCGGGGAAGGGGTTCGCCGGGAGAGGCGTCGTCCGCGGCGTCGGCCGCTTGGGCGGCTTCGTCACCGGAATCCGCAACCAATTCGATGCCGAGCTCTTCGAGGGCGCAGAGCAGTTTGTCGAGCTTCTCCGGGGTGACGGCTTCGTCGGGGAGATAGGCGTTGACCTCGTCGTAGGTCAAGAAGCCTTGGGCCTTGCCGTGGACAACCAGCGCCTTCAGATCATCATCCATGTGGTTCATCGGATCCCTCCTTGGTCGCGCGGCGGGTAACCGCGCGAGACCACCTATCCGCCGGCTGCGATGGAAAAACGATGCACGGTCTTTTCCGCCGCAATCGGCCGCCGGGGCGCTCACCCATCCGTGGGCGAGGAAATTCCCTGGCGAGTACGTTGTTGACGAATCAGTTGCTGGAGCAAGTCCAGCGACTGTTGGTCGTCCAATCTGTGTTCTTGCAAGTCGCGGGCGCGGCTTTGGAGCGCGCGGTCTTCGCCGCGGTCGCGAAACCAGGCCAATAGCTCCTTGAGCCGCGGCGCCGGGTCGGCCGCGGATTTGGCCTCGCCTTGCTCGTCCAGTTCCACGAGCAAATTCTTGATGGCCGGGTCGTCGAATTCGAGCAGCAGGCGATTGAAATCCGGGAGGATTCCAACTGTGATCAACTCGCGGCACTTGCCGAGGATCTGCCGCACGACGGGCGTGGGAAGCGAGGAGAAGTCGAGATCGTCCGCCGCATCCATC
>JALHPA010000141.1 GCA_022842745.1 Pirellulales bacterium | reverse complement strand
ATTTTTTGCATAGTGGTCCCGGTGCAATCATGCACATATTGGTTGCCAAAGGCGCCAGCCAGTTGCCCACGCCGCCGGCTGCGCTAACGGTTAGCTAACAAACCCCTAATCGGCGGCGAAGTCTCGACTCGAATTCGGGGTTTTTGCATAGACAACCGCCGCGGAATATTGGGCTAGCGTGGGGAGGCGGGCGCATTTGAGCACCGGCGGGGCTGCAATCGGTCCCCTTCTGACAACCGAAACGCATTAGCTTAGCGCGGCCAGCCGTCGATCGAAATCGACGACAAAACAACGGCCGCCCTTGGTCAGAATTTGGTGCCCCTCGGCCTCCAGACGAGACTTGAGATTGGCAAGCCCGCCCGGATACTTGCTATTCAGCTCCCCTCTGGCCTTAAGCGTACGCCAATAGGGAGTGATTCGCTTGCGGCCGGCCTGCTCCTGCTCATCGGCGGCGTGAGCGGCGATCCAGGCGAAAATGCCGGTGGTTAGCGGGCAGCCGATCGTCGCTTGATGTTGGGCGGCGATCGCCTTACGCAGGGAGTCGATCGTGGCGAGCTTCCCCTTGGGAATCCGCTTCATCAAGGCATCTACATCGCGCGGGGAGGGAATTGCGCAGGTTCCCTCGCCCCACTTGCGCGACAATTTACCCTCGATGCGGACGACTTTGGGCAGGTCTTTCGAATCGTCAAGCTTGTCGGCCCAAGTCTTCTTGCGAGCCATGACGTGTACCTGCGGCGGAAGTTCTTGAATGCGCCTGGCGTGTGGGGATTATAACGATTTTGTCGACGGAACGGATCATGGCCCAACGGCCCGCCGAATTCTAGCGATTTGGCCCGGAAAACCGGTCTCCGATTGGTTGCTATCGGCGCGAATTCTGGCAAAATAAGGGCTTCGTGGGTTGGGGAAGAAGCGCGCGAAGGCCGGCGGAGGGACCGCTTGGCTGGGTCTATCTACGCCTTTACCACGCTTGAAGGAGTTTCGAATGGGACGTCCCGTGACGTTGTTTACCGGCCAATGGGCCGATCTTCCGATCGAGGTTTTGGCCCGCAAGACGGCCGAGTTCGGCTATCACGGTATCGAATTGGCCTGCTGGGGAGATCACTTCGAGGTCGACAAAGCCGTTTCGGACGCCGGGTACTGCGCCGCCAAGCGGGATCTCCTCGACCGGCACGACCTCCAGTGCCATGCCGTCAGCAACCACCTCGTGGGGCAAGCGGTGCTGGACATCATCGACGAACGGCACAAGATGATTCTTCCGCCGCATGTGTGGGGGGATGGCGATCCGGCCGGCGTCAACAAACGGGCGGTCGAAGAAATGAAGAATACCGCCCGCGCCGCGCAAAAGCTGGGAGTGGGAGTGGTCAACGGATTTACTGGATCGAGCATCTGGCACTTGCTGTATTCGTTTCCCCCGGTCAGCGCCAAGATGATCGACGCGGGATTCGACTTGCTGGCCGAGCGCTGGAACCCGATTTTGGATGTGTTCGGCGAGTGCGGGGTAAAGTTCGCCCTGGAGGTGCATCCCACGGAGATCGCGTTCGATATTTACACCGCGGAGCGGGCGCTTAAGGCGCTGAACTACCGCGAGGAATTTGGGTTCAACTTTGATCCCAGCCACTTGCTCTGGCAGGGGGTCGATCCGGTGGAGTTCATCCGCGCATTCCCAGATCGGATCTATCACATGCACGTGAAAGACGCGATTGTGACTTTGAACGGCAAAACCGGGATACTGGCCAGCCATCTGAATTTTGGCGATCCGCGGCGGGGCTGGGACTTCCGCTCGCCGGGTCGAGGGGGGGTCGATTTCGAGGAGATCATTCGAGCTCTGAACCAGATCGGCTACACTGGTCCCCTGTCCGTGGAGTGGGAGGATTGCGGCATGGAGCGCGAACACGGCGCACGGGAAGCGTGCGAGTTCGTCGAAAAGCTCGACTTCACTCCCAGCAACGTGCAATTCGACGCCGCTTTTGCGGACAAATGAGATCTCACCCCCCAGCGGCGGAGGTCCGGTCGCCAAGGGTGTTTGCCGCGGGGGAATAGTCAGGCCGCCAGGCCGCGAAACTGGGTTATCCAAGACGCGAATTGCGCGGCCCCCGGGGCTTATGCGCGTAGGGTCGTTGCGCAACGAGCCGGATGGGCCGGCGTTTGGGAAGCCTGGCAACCGCACCAAATCGCTTGCGCAGATTGAAGATGCGCATTGGGCGAAGTAATATAAACAGAGGATTGCTGTTCGACGCGGCTGGTTGAAACCGAGGTCCCGCGGGGATCTTCAACGGGGCTACTCGCCGCCGCGATTGAACGCAAGGAACAGAGTTCATAGCGGATTTTAGTCCCAATGCGCGGTTCCGCGAGGCGTGAGTGCTTACGCGCAGCGGTTCATTCGCTCGCCAAACTGGGCTTCCTTTTCGTTTGAGGATTTGCTGCCCGTCCTCCAGTGCCGGCGTTTTGTTCCGCCATAGCCGCATCGCGGCGTGTCGGATCGCTTCGATTGCCTCCCAAATGCCTTCGAAAACCGCTGGCACTCGAGCACGAGCAAGGGTTCGATCCATTTTCGGGCCGCGACCGAGGGCGCGGTTCCGCAATCGAGGGCCGTTATGACCGGACTGACTATGACCGGACGATCGCTGCGAAAGCTGATGTGTTTGGGCTGGTGGTGCTGCTTCCTGGCGATTGGCGCTTTGGGGATGCCCGCCGCCGGCTGGGCGCAGGACGACAAGGCAGCGGCCGCAGTAGGGGCCGCCGCAGCACCGGCTGATGCAGCAGGGGCGGCGGCAGCAGTGGACGCCGTTGGCGGAGAACGTGGCGGAGAAAAGGACGCGGAACCCACCGGGCCGAGTCGCTCGAACTATTTCATGTGGGTGGTGGAGTCGTCCGGGCTTATCGGCCTGGGGATTTTGCTGTTGTCGTTCTACTTCATCGCCACCGTGGTGAAGCTCTTCTTGGATATGCGGCCGGACGTGGTCGCGCCGCCGGAGGTGGTAACCCACTGCAACGAGTTTATTCAGCAGCGCGACTTTCGCGGATTGTACGCCTTCGTCAAGGAAGTGGATAGTTTTCTGAGCCGGGTATTGGCCGCCGGGATTTCCGAACTGCCGAGCGGTCTCGCCGAAGCCCGGGAGGCCATGGACCGAGCGGGCGAAGCGGAAACCGTGGACATGGAAAAGCGGATCAGCATGTTGGCGGTTTTGGGGACGTTGGGACCGATGATCGGGCTGTTGGGCACGCTGAAGGGAATGATTTCCAGTTTCAGCGTTATTGCCCTGTCCGACGTGACGCTGAAGGCGAGCGAGGTGGCGGGCGGCATCTCCGAAGCATTGATTCTGACGTTTGAAGGAGTGTTGTTGTCGGTGCCGGCGATCTACTTCTTTGCTGTGTTTCGCAACCGGGTGTCGCACCTGTCGGTAAATACCATGCTGCAGGCGGACGAGTTGTTACGGCAGATCGCGCAAGCGGCCCGGACGAAGGTGCCCGCCCAGCCGCGACCCGCGCCGACGACCAGTTAGCGGCCTGTTCGCGGGCGGCGATGAAGCTAGTCCGCACCCTGCCCTGCCGGGCGAATCGTAATCGAGTACACCGTTTCCTGTCCTGCGATTGTTGAAGCTGCCATGTCCGCGTCGATGTCGCACGAAGCCAGTGCGGAACCGAACCTGACGCCGATGCTGGACATGGTGTTCCAGTTGATCACGTTTTTCATGCTGGTGATCAACTTCAAATCGGCGGCGATGGATCTCAAGCTGCGGCTGCCGGTAGTGGGGTCGGCTCGGCCAGTCGATACCAAAGGGGCGGACGAATTGCTGGTGCTGAACGTCGACGCGCAGGGCAATCTGAACGTGTACGGCGAGCAGAAAAAGGACGTTAGTCGCTACATTGCCCAGGAGGCACAAGCGAGCCTACTGGTGGCAAGAAGAAAGAACCCCGGCATCCAGTCGGGGGATGATCTGCCCACCCAGGTGGTGATTCGGGCCGATAAGGGAACCCCTTTCCGGCTCCTGAATAAAGTGATTCTGGCCTGTCAAGCGAACGGCTACCGGAAGTTCGCGCTCAAGGCCCTGAACAAGGCGTTGGAGCCGTAGAGAGCCATGCGCTACCACCGCCGCAAACGCCGGAATTCGCATCAAGAGGTCGAATTGAACCTCGCGGCGATGCTGGACATGGCGTTTCAATTGCTGACGTTCTTCATCCTGACCTTCAGGCCGGCGCCGGTGGAGGGGCAGGTGCAATTGCGATTGCCGCCGCCGAAACCGGTGACCGTTCTCAAGAACGCCCAAGAAGCAGGGTCCAGCGCCGACAATACGAATCCGTTGCAGGGGGTCAACTCCCTGGTGATCACGGTCCTGGGGCGGAAGGATGGCTCGATCGAGGGGATTTCCCTTGGCGAGAGCACCGTACCTAATTTGGGAGTGCTCGAGACTCGCGTCCATTCGCTATTGGCCAACGAAGGGACCGGCTTCGACCAGGTGGTGGTTCAGGTAGGGTCGGACTTGCACTACGACCAATTGATGCGGGTGATCGACATTTGCACCCGCGCCAAATTGCCGAACGGCGAGCGGTTGTCCAAGTTAAGTTTCGTCGAGTTGCCATCGGGACCGTAGAATGTCTTTAGGGGACTGGGTATTGCTTGCCAGCGTCTGACTTTCCGGGATTTTGCTTTGTACCGCCGATCGCACAGAACGACGCGAGGGTTGGAGCTTCCCCGCCTGCTCACGATGATCGTGTTGCTGGGCGTGGTGGGAATGATGATGGTCCGCGCGCGCGATCCGGGGATGTGGCGGTGGCTAGCGCCGGAAGAATCCCAGGCCGCGTCGGCAATAACGCAGGGCCGGTCAGACGGTACCCAAACGCTGGCTTTTGCCGCTGGCGCGAGCGAGTCCGCCGCGAGAGCGCTCCAAGCGGAAGCACCGGCCGAGCCGGCTGCGGCGGGGCCAGTGGACGACGACCCGGAGCAGCGCGAGGCGGCGCTGGAGGAATTTCAGGCGGTGACGGACGGCGCGATTGGGATTGCGCCGGAGGAGATGTTTGCGTATTCCCGGTTTTTGAGCTGGGTGCAGCGGCAGCCGTATGCCACTTTGGCCAAGCGGGCGACGAAAGATTTTTCGTTCCACGATCTGATGCAATCGCCTTCCAAAAATCGCGGTCGACTGCTGCGACTGGATCTGCAGGTGCGGCGAGTTCTTAAGTTGGAGGCCAAGGACCTGCCAGCCGGGGTGACGGCGCTGTACGAGATTTGGGGCTGGTCGCCGGATTCCGGCTCCTGGCTCTACACCTGCATTACACCGGAGTTGCCCGCCGGAATGCCAGTCGGAGCCAATGTCGATGAACGGGTGACGTTTTGCGGCTACTTTCTGAAGTTGCAGGGATACCTGGAAGCAGGCGCCTCCCCGCGCGCGGCGCCGCTCAAGGCTCCGCTATTGATTGGGCGGATGGCCAGACAGTCGCGACCAGAGGGAGCCACAGCCAGGCGAGACCTCACCGATTCGAGCACGGTCTGGATCGTGCTGGCAGGGGCGTTTGTCGTGTATGTGGGGGCGCGAACGTGGCTTGTGTGGCGCAAACGCCAGGCCCGTGCGTTGGCAGCGGTGAAACCGGAAGAACAAGAGAGCAAAGTCGATCATTGGCTGTCGGACGTGGAACGCGATCCGGTCCATGCCCCGCCTCCTGGCGGCAACAATGGTCCGCCCCAGGAAGGCGATCCCGACTGTGCCAGCGACGTTTGGCCCGCATTTCGTGATGGGAGGGATTCGTGAGCAGGCTCAAGTCCAATCCCGAAATCGCTCCACCGGGGCAAGCAATCCCCGTGGCGACGAAGGCGCAGGTCGCCGTAGCGGCGCCGGCGGTTGTTGTGGCCCCGGCTCTGCCCCCCAAGGCGATCGATCCGATGTCCGATCTGGCAGCGGCGGTCGCGGAGGCGGCATTCAGCACGGCCGCCACGGCTCCGACCGCGGCAAGCCCCGCCGCCGTGCCACCGGCTATTCAACCGGCCGCAGCGAAACCGCCCGCAATAAGACCGGATGCAGGAATCTCGGCGGATGCGTCTGCGTTGGCGGGGGTGGCGAATGCTGGTCCTGCTCCCGCGGTCGCAAACCAAGTCACCTCAGACCGACCCGCGACTAATGGGGCTGCGACTCCAACTGCGGCTCGAGCGCCGTCGGCCGCTGCCACAACCGGGGACGAAAGCGACCTCGAAGGCGAGCGCGAAGGTTGGATCGCCGGGCTGAAAGCCTGGGTGTTCAACGATGCTCCGGCGTGGCTGATTAGCGGTCTGGTTCACATGGTGCTGTTCCTGGTTCTGGCGCTGACGTTGGGTTCGATCAGCAACGAGCGGAGCAATCGCGACGTGCCGGAGTTCGCCGCTTCCGACACCGAACAGCTTCCCGAGCCGATGCTGGAACGGTTTGAACTCGGGGATCCGCAGTTGGATCCCTCCGAATTGTCGACCGACTCGCTGATGGAGACCCAGTACGATCCGGTTCCGCAGGAGGCCGAATACAACGACGATTCGCCCGAGTTTGAAAAACGCGGGGGGGGAACGACTTCGGTGAGCGACGCCTCGTTGGGCGGCATGGGGCTGAACATCCAGGCCAGCGGCCTCGGCCCATTGGCCAAGGGGGCGGGGGGACTCGACGGCGGCGGCGGATCGGGCAAGGGTCCCGGTCGCGGCGGAGACGGATTCGGATTCGGCGGGCGAGGGGCCGGCAAGCGGGAAGGGATCTCGGGGGGGGGGACAAAGCAAACGGAGCGGGCGGTTGCCGCGGCGCTCAACTGGATCGCCCGCCATCAAAATAGTAACGGCAGTTGGAGCATCGATTTCAATCGATCGCACTGCACCGGCCGCCGCTGCAATGGCGGCGGGAGCGAAAAGGCCGACGTGGGCGCCACCGCGCTGGCCCTGCTGCCATTCTTC
>JALHPA010000140.1 GCA_022842745.1 Pirellulales bacterium | reverse complement strand
GCAGGCCGCGATGCGGTCAAGCTCTGGCTCATCGAGCGCCAAGCCGATGGGGTCTGGCTCGCCCATCCAGAGGGAGATTTGTCCCCCTGGGAATGCCTCGATCGCATCGGCCGGGTCCCGCTTCCTCCCTACATTCGCGGCGGCGAAATGGTCGACGAAGACCGCGTGAACTATCAAACCGTCTTCGCCGCTCGTCCCGGCGCCGTCGCTGCCCCCACCGCCGGTCTCCATTTTACTCCCGACCTGCTCCGCAAACTTTCCGCCGCCGGCATCGGCCAGGCCCACATCACGCTGCATGTGGGCTTAGACACCTTTCGCCCGCTGCAGGTCGACCGGCTGGCCGACCACAAGATGCATAGCGAGTGGGGGGAGCTCTCCCCGGCGGCCGCAGACGCGCTCAAACGCACCACAGAAGCCGGCGGTCGCCTCGTCGCCGTCGGCACCACCTCGGTCCGCGTGCTCGAGACCGCCGCCGCGAGCGGCACGGTCACTCCCTGGTCCGGCCCGACCGATCTCTTCATCCGGCCGCCGTACACCTTCCGCGCCGTGGATGCCCTGCTCACCAATTTCCACCTCCCGCGCACCACCCTCATGGTGCTCGTCGCCGCGTTTGCCGGCGCGGACCTGATCCGCCGCGCGTACCAGGAAGCAATTCGGCAGCAATACCGCTTTTACAGCTACGGCGACGCCATGCTTATCCTTTGATCGCCGACTGTCCGCGGACAACCCTCCAACCCCGTCACGGCAACTGCCGCACCACCCCCGCCAGAAACTGCGCCAACCGCTCGGCTGCCGTATGGCTCGTGCGCCGCAGCCTCCACAGGTCCTTTAGCGCCGACGGCCGCCGCACGATCGAACCGGCCGCGGCCCCGATCATCCGTGCCCCCCCCGGCTTGAAGAGCAGCCGTTCCACGTCCGGCGGCAACTCCTCGTCCGCCGGATCCGTGACAATTCGCACCGCCAGAAACTTCCGCTTCGCTTCCTGGCAGGCCTTCGCCACCGCAAACGTCTCCATGTCGACCGCCAAAGCCTCGTGCTGGCGGGCCAACTGCCGTTTCTCCTGCGGACGCCGCGCGATTCGATCCAAAGTCAACAGCGTCCCCACTTGCACGTTCGGATGCCGCCGCAGCTCCCCCCGGTCCACGTGCAAATCAATTGCCAGCGAGCCTCCCCTTTCATCCACCAGCCGGTCCGCCATCACCAGATCGAACCGCGCCAGCCGCGAACTCAAACCTCCCGCGAATCCCGCCGATATCACCCACGCCGGGCGGTGCCCCGCGATAAACGCCGCGGTCCCCCGCTCGGCCGCGTGCTGCCCAGGTCCAGTGACCGCCACACCGATCCGCCGCCCATCCATCCCCCCCAGATGAATTCGAAAGCCGTCCCCGTCAATCGTGATTCGCCCCTGCAACAGGTCTTGAAAGTACCCGCTCTCGATCGGCAGCGCGAACACCAGCCCCACGTGGCACGGCTCGCCCGCCGCTCCCAATCCACTCGATTCTTGCGCGCTATCTTCGCTTTCGGCTCGTTTAGAAAGCAGCGTGTCGGCCGATTCACCGTTCATGCGGTTCAGACGCGCAAAAAATCGCCTGCGTCACGAGAAACCCCACCCCGCCGCCCCTGAAGCCGGCACATCCGCCAAACTTGCGTCCCTAAAACACCCCGGCCGATGGGTCGTAACCCAGCTCCTCCGCTCTCGACAGATCTTCCTCCGCCTTGGCCTCTTGCTTGAGCGCCCGATACACCTGCCCGCGGTGATGCAGCATCACCGCCAAATCCTCGCTCCGCCGCTGAATGCCCCGCGCGAATCCCCACTCGAATCCCGACTCGGTTAACTCGATCGCCCGATTCAAGTCCTCAAGCGCCTTCGTGTGCTGCCCCAGCAAGTGCAGCAGGTATCCCCGCGTGTCCAGGAACGCGGCGTTATCATCCCCTACCTGTGCGATCGCGGCTTCAATGTCCGCCAAACCCGCCTCCAACTCCTCCCGGCTCACGTTTGCCAGCGCCCGAATATACGCCCGGTCGTTCAGTGCCGTCGGATCCTGCGGAGCGAATCGCACCAGCGCATGGGCGTCGTCGATCGCCTCCCGCCCGCGTCCCAACCGCACCAGCACAAACGCCCGCCGCTGTAACGCCGCCTGCTGCAAGCGTTGGATCCGCGGCCCAGCGGTCAGAATCCAATTCAAATCGGCCAGGCACCCTTCCAGGTCCTTAAGTTGCAGCCGGGCCTCGGCCCGAAAGAATCGGCAGCGGAAATTGTCCGGGCTCCAATCCAGAGCAGTCGTCAAATCCGATACCGCCCCCGCCAGATCCCCTTCCCGCAGCTTTTGCTCCGCTTGGCGCGATTTCCACTCCGCCATCATCCCCGCCACCGTGGGACGCACGTACGGCATCGCCACCCCCACGGCCACCGCAATCAGCATCCCCCACAGCACGATCCGCTTCCCCCGCCCAGGCGTAGCAGGACGCGATTGCCGAGCTTCTTTCTCCCGATCCTCAAACGAGGGCGGAATCGGAAACCCGTGTTCGTCGTATCGGCGGTGCGCAAGCGACATGTCGTGATTCCACGGACGGTCAATTCTAGTCCCATCTTAGATCGAACCGACCAAACCGCCAAGCGATCGGTCGCTCCCCTCCCGTTCTCATCACCCCCCGGTGGGAGGCCATCGCGCGCGAACCAATCGCTGCCCGCCCCCTCTTTCCAAATCTGAACGCCAATTGTCGCCCCTCCGCCAAGCAGGTTCTTTCCGGTTGCGGCCGCCGATTGCGTCGAACCCAATCGACCGCCTGCAGCCTGCACTGGGGGCCTTGCCGTAAACTCAATCTCGTGGGACGTTAATGAATTCCTCCCAACTTTACATTTCCACTGCGATTCAACGACCAGCTATCCAACGACCTGCCATCCAGCCACCCGCCATCCGCCAGCCGAAATTATCCAATTTGCCAATCCGTTGCCAACCATGACCGCCATCCGTTGCGTCAATCTCGTCAAGCGTTACGACGGCAAGCCACCGGTCGACGCCGTTCGCGGTCTCAACCTGACGGTCGAGCGCGGCGAGTGTTTTGGTCTGCTCGGACCCAACGGCGCCGGAAAAACGACCACCATCGAAATTCTCGAAGGTCTGCTCCGCGCCACCAGCGGCGAAGTCGAGGTCCTCGGCCTCCGCTGGGGCCGGAATGATGATGCCATCAAACAGCAAATCGGCATCTCCCTCCAGGAAACCAAGCTCTCCGAAAAACTGACCGTCCGCGAAACCGTCACCCTCTTTCGCTGCCTCTACCGCCAAGGCATCTCCCCCGACCTCGCCTTGGCCCAAGTCTCGCTCGAAGAAAAGGCCGATGCTCGCGTTGGCAAACTGTCGGGCGGTCAAAAACAGCGGCTTGCTGTATCCTGCGCCATTGTCGGCGACCCCCAGTTGCTCTTCCTGGACGAGCCCACCACCGGCTTGGACCCCGCCTCCCGCCGCCAATTGTGGGATATCATTCGCAACTTCCGCGACCAGGGGCGCACCGTCCTGCTCACGACCCATTACATGGACGAAGCGGAACGCCTCTGCGATCGCGTCGCCATCGTCGATCACGGCCAGGTCATCGCCCAGGGAACCCCCCGCGAGCTAATCGCCTCCCTCGGCGGGGACCACATCGTTGAAATCGGCCTCGCGCGCGATGGCCACGACCTGTCCGCCGTTGCCTCCTCGCTCGGCCGTCTACCCAAAGTCAGTTCGGCGCAATTGGAGAACGGCGGCATTGTCCTCTCGGTGCAAGATCTGCATCTGGTCCTGCCAGCGGTTCTGGCGGAGTTGGACCGCTTGGGTGGGAACCTCGACTCCTTGGCCACCCGTCAGGCCAGCCTCGAAGACGTGTTCGTCAAACTGGCCGGCCGCCACCTCTCGGACGAGGAAGGAACAGAACCATGAGCGCCGTCCACAGTCCCCCTCCCACCGCCTCGTCCGACCGCGATTCCGCCCCCCGCATCTGGCACTCGCCCATGTGGCAACTGGTTGTCGCTCGGCTCCGCGAGTTCGTTCGCGAGCCAGAAGCCGTCTTCTGGGTCTGCGGCTTTCCTGTCGTGATGGTGGTCGCCCTCGGCATCGCCTTTCGCAATAAGCCAGTCGAGCAAGTCACCGTCGACATCGTCGCGAACGGTCCCTCCGCTACCGCCGCCGCCGAGGCCCTCGGCAAAAACGAGCGCTTCGTCTCCCGCCTGCTAAGCCCCGCCGAAGCCCGCACCCACCTTCGTACAGGCAAAACCGATCTCGTGGTCGCACCCCTTACGCCCGCTACAACGGCCGCCGATACGCCCTCTCCGTCCACTTCCGGAGTCGCCCCCCGCTACCGTTACGAATTCGATCCCACCCGCCCCGAGAGCGTCTTGGCCCGCAACGCCGTCGACGACGCCCTGCAGCGCGCCGCCGGCCGCCGCGACGTGGCCGAGTCGGAAAACGTCGAACTCAACGAACCCGGTGCGCGGTACATCGACTTTCTCGTCCCCGGACTGCTCGGCATGAGTTTGATGGGAGGCGGCCTCTGGGGCGTCGGATTCGTCACCGTCGACATGCGCATTCGCAAACTGCTCAAACGCTTTCTAGCCACCCCCATGCGCAAGAGCCAGTTTCTGGCCGGCATCATGGTCAGCCGCTTGCTCTTCATGGTCCCCGAAGTCCTCATTTTGCTCGTCTTCTCCCGTTACGCCTTCGACGTTCGCAACCACGGCAGCTTCCTCGATGTGGCGGTGCTCGTGGTTCTCGGCGGATTCACCTTCTCAGGCATCGGTTTGCTCGTCGCCAGCCGCGCCAACACCATCGAAGCCGTTTCCGGGCTCATGAACCTGGTCATGCTCCCCATGTGGATGCTCTCCGGCATCTTCTTCAGCTCCGAACGTTTCCCCGACGCCGTTCAGCCTCTGATTGCCCTCTTGCCCTTAACTCCCCTGATCGCCATGCTCCGGGGTGTCATGTTGGAAGGCGCGTCGCTGGTCGGTTACGGGCCGCAAATCCTCCAGTTGCTGCTCTACGGCGTGGTGACATTTGCCCTCGCCCTCCGCTGGTTCCGCTGGACGTAATCCCCAATTGCCGCACAATGGCCTCCAGCCGCATTGCATCGCTCGAGCGGCCCACCATCACGACCAAACGATAACGACTCGATGGCCAAACGCAGGAAATCCCCACCCGCTTCGTCCACCTCCGACAAAGCCGCGGCGGTCAAGTTCACCCCCCGCGACAAAAACACCCTGGGCCAGATCGTAAACCTCGCCGATGGCGTCGTCGTCGCCGCCGACAAGCGCCGCGAACCGCACCTCGACGTCCCCGCCCGCGCCCTCTCGAACGTCCGCTACAACAAACAAAAGCGGTTCATCGAAATGGGCGGCGCAAAAAACCGCCGCCAACTGTTCAATCTCTCCCAGGCCAAGAGCTACATGCAGTCCCTGCTCGTTGCCAGCGGCAGCAAGCGGCTAATCAACCAGGGCAAGACGACCAGCTTGCGCGGTCTGTACTACATGCTCAAGCACACCATCGAGGGCACGAAGGAGGAGACCTTCGACACCCAGACCGAGAGCGATTCGATCATTGAGGACATGGAAGTCACTCTCAACGCCATGCGCGAGGAGTTGCACCTCTACGCCAAGAATGCCGGTTCGATGGTCGGTCCAATTACGCTCACCGACTCCGGCGACACGATCGACTGCTCGCGCATGGGTTCCGGAGGCTACAGCATCCCCTCGATCGTCGAGCCGGAAATCGTCCGCTTCGAGAAGTGTGACGCCGAATTCATCCTCCACGTCGAAAAGGACACCGTCTGGAGGCGTTTCAACGAGGACAAGTTCTGGAGGTCACACCGTTGCATCCTGACTCACGGCGGCGGCCAGCCCCCCCGCGGCGTGCGCAGACTGCTCTACCGCCTCCACAATGAACTGAAACTTCCCGTTTATTGCTTGCTCGATAACGATCCCTGGGGGTACTACATCTACAGCGTCCTCAAACAAGGTTCGATCAATCTCGCCTACGAGAGCAAGCGGATGGCCATCCCCGATGCCAGGTTTCTCGGCCTCCGCTCGATCGATTCCGACCGCTACCAGCTCTCTCCCAGCGTCCGCATCAACCTCAACGAACAAGACATCAAGCGCGCCAAGCAAATCGCCAACTACCCCTGGTTCGCCGGCAAAAAACCCTGGCAAAAAGAAATCGAACAAATGCTAAAAAACGGCTTCAAGCTCGAAGTCGAAGCCCTCATCAGCAAGGACATCAGCTACGTCACCGAAACCTACGTCCCCGAACGCCTGACCGAAAAAGATTGGCTCGATTAATCGCGCACCTGTCCCGATCCGGCGCGCCCCGTTCCCCCACAGCCCGGCTACCCCATCGCAAAGCGTCTATGCTCGATCTTGCCGTGCTCATTTCCGGCGGCGGTACAACCCTTCGCAATCTCATCGAACGGATCGCGGCCGGTAGCTTGGATGCCCGCATCGTCGCCGTCGTATCCAGCCGGCCCGACGCCCCCGGCCTCAAGTTCGCCGCCGCCGCGAACATCCCCTCCACGGTCGTTCGCCGCGCCGACTTTCCCGATCTAACGTCCTACAGTCAGCGGGTCTTTGACGTCTGCCGTGCCGCCCGCGCCACTCACGTCGCAATGGCCGGCTGGCTCAAGCTCCTCGCCATCCCCCCCGACTTCCACGACCGCGTCCTCAACATCCATCCCTCGCTGATTCCCGCCTTCTGCGGCGCAGGCATGCACGGCCTCCACGTCCACGCAGCGGTGCTGGCCCACGGCGTCCGCGTCACCGGATGCACCGTCCATTTCGTCGACGACCAATACGATCACGGCCCAATACTTCTCCAGCGAGCCGTACCGGTGCTCTCCGGCGACACCCCCCAATCGCTCGCCGCCCGGGTCTTTGCCGCCGAGTGC
>JALHPA010000139.1 GCA_022842745.1 Pirellulales bacterium | reverse complement strand
TCCTCCTCCACGACAAAGCCACCGTCTTCACCGAGGAGGGATCCTGGTACCTCCTCGTCCATACCGAGTGCAAACACCTCCAGCCCGACAACCGCTGCGGTATCTACCTCACCCGCCCCCAAATCTGCCGCGACTACACCACTGAAAAATGCGAATACGAAGACGATTGGGTCTACGACCAGTACTTTGAAACCGCCGAACAGGTCTGGGAATACACCGAAGCGGTCCTCGGACCAACCACCGGCAACATCCGCAGCCCCAAGCCCCCTCTCCTTCCGCTCCTCTAAGCCCCCCCCGCTCCGTCCCTTGTCCACCATCGAACCACGCACGCTCAAGGGCTTCCGCGACTATCTGCCCACAGCCATGCTCGCCCGCGAGCAGCTCATCGATACCGCGCGCCGCGTCTACCGCTCCTACGGCTTCGCCCCCATTGACACTCCCGCCCTCGAATACCTCGAAATCCTCACCGGCAAGGGAAGCGACGAGACCGACAAGCAGCTCTACCGCTTCCAGGACCACGGCGGCCGAGATGTCGGACTCCGTTTCGACCTCACCGTCCCCCTCGCCCGTTTCATGGCCCAGCATTCCGCCGCCCTCGGCGTCCCCTTCAAGCGCTACCACATCGGACCCGTCTGGCGCGGCGAAAACACCCAGCGTGGCCGCTACCGCGAGTTCATGCAGTGCGACTTCGACACCATCGGCACCCTCGCCCCCGCCGCCGATGTCGAAACCGCCCTCGTCATCCACGACCTCATCCAGGCCTTGGGCTTCTCGCGATTCCAGATCCGCGTCAACAACCGCATGGTCTTAAACGGACTCCTGGACCGTTTGGGCCTCTCCGATCGCTCCTCGGCCGTCCTCCGCTCACTCGATAAACTCGCCAAAATCGGCCGCGACCGCGTGGCCGAAGAGCTGGCCCAGTTCGCCGGAGCAAACCCCGATCAAATCCGCGACGTCCTCCGCCTCACCGAACTCACCGGCGACAATTCCGCCATCCTTCGGCAGCTAGAACCGCTCGTTGCCGGAAGCGAAACCGGCCAGGCAGGAGTCGCCCGCCTCGATCAACTCTTAGCAGCCGCGGCCGCCGCCGGCGTCCCCGACAACCGCCTCCGGCTCGACGTCTCCATCGCCCGCGGCCTCGATTACTACACCGGCGTCATCTTCGAGACCTTCCTCGACGATCTGCCCACCCTCGGCAGCGTCTGCTCCGGCGGCCGCTACGACAACCTCGCCGCCCTCTTCACCAAAGAGTTGCTCCCCGGCGTCGGCGCCTCCCTCGGCCTCGATCGTCTCCTGGCAGGCATGGAAGAACTCAAAATGGTCGCGTCCGCCAGTACCCCGGCCACCGTGTTCATTGCGTTCTTCGACCCTCAAAGATTGGTCGACTATCTCCGCCTGGCGGCAAACTTGCGCGCCGCGGGGCTGGGCGTGGAACTCTATCCAGATCCGAAGAAGCTCGGAGCCCAACTGAAATACGCCGCCCGCCGCGGTTTTCAAACCGCCCTGGTCGCCGGAGAAAATGAATTCGCCGCCGGCATCGTCCAGGTTAAAGATCTCGCCACCGGACACAGCCGCGACGTCTCCCTCGCCGCCGGAATCCAGCCCCTCCTGGACGCCCTTCGCGATTCGCCCCCCCCTCGCGTTAGGCCGCTTCCCTAAACTGGATCTGGTACAGACGGCGGTATAGCTCGCACCGCCCCATCAGCTCCCCGTGCGTCCCCACGTCGGCGATCCGCCCGGCCTGCATCACTACGATCCGGTCCGCCAAATCCAGGATCGCCAGCCGGTGCGTAATCATGATCGTCGTCCGGTTGTGGATAAACTCCGCCAGCGCCTTGTGGATCAAGTGCTCGCTCTCGATGTCCACCTGGCTCGTCGCTTCGTCCAGAATCAAGATCGACGGATCCCGCAGGATCGCCCGCGCTAGCGCCAGCCGCTGCCGCTGACCGCCAGACAGCTTCCCCCCCAGCGGCCCGATGATCGTATCGTACCCCCGCTCCAATTTCTGCTCGATGAACCGATGGGCGTGCGCCCGCTTCGCCGCTTCCACCACCTGCTCGCGCGTCGCCCACGGCGCGCCGTAGCGGATGTTATTGAACACGCTGTCGTCGAACATCAACGCCTCTTGCGTCACCAGCCCGATCTGCCCCCTCAGTTCCCGCAGCCGCACCTCCCGCAAGTCGATCCCGTCAATCTCCACCGACCCGGATAACGGATCCCAGAACCTGGGGATCAAGTTCGCCAGCGTGCTCTTTCCGCAGCCATTCGGCCCCACAATCGCAATCGCTTCCCCCGCCGCGATCCGTAAGTTGATCGTCTCCAGCACCGGCATCTCCGGCCGATACGCGAACGACACCTCCCGAAACACCACCTCTCGCGAATGCCGGCCGAGCGGGCGAGGCGCCTTGCGATCGCGGATCGTCGGCTCCCGATCCAGCATCTGGTAAATCCGATCGCTGGCCGCAAACGCCCGCTGCAAGCGGTTGAATACGTCCGCCAGTTTCCGCGCCGGGTCCGTTGCCCCCACCAAAAAGCCATAGAACAATAGCAACTGCCCCCAAGCAAGCGGCCGTTCGCTGATTCGCATCCCAAACAGGTGCGTCTCCTCGTTCAACACCAGATAGGCTCCCGCCAGCACCCCCAGCGTGATCGCGCTGATCCCCATCATTTCCGTCAGCGGGCTGACGAGCGAATCGTACCGCGCGATCTTCATCGCCCGCTTATATATCTCCTTGCTATTGCGGTGGAACCTCCGTCGCTCGCCCCGCTCCGCCGTAAACGCTTTCACCAGCTTGATGTTCCCAAACGTCTCCCCGAGGATCGAATACAACTGCGAAATCTCCTCCATTGCCCGCCGATTGGCTCGCTTCAACGACCTCGCCAACCGTGAAATCAAGTACCCCAGCGCCGGCGCCACCAACAGCGAGATCACCAGCAGACGCCAGCAAACGTATCCCGCCCCGGCGAAACATGCCGCCATCTTCAACGGCTCTCGGATCGCCCGCCCCAACAGGGTCTGGATTCCCCCATGCAGGCTGTCCATGTCGTACGTGAACCGGCTCATCAACTCGTTCGTCCGGCTGTCCCCAAAACTCGCCAGATCCATCCGCAGTGTCCGCCGATAGAATCGCTTTCGCAAATCCATCGCCGCTAAATTCGTCAGCCGATCGACCAGAATGGCGTCCAGTATCAGAAACACATCCTTCAAGAGCGTCCCCGCCACCAGCACCGCCATAATCACCAGTAGCGTGCGAAACGGGTCGTCCGGCAGCCAGCGATCGATAATCGGCTGCATCCACAATCGCTTCTCCAGATATGCCCGCCGGTTCGCCAGTTCTGTTTCCAGTCCAGCCAACTGCTGCTGAAGCCCCCGGCGCTCGCCTTCCGCCGCTTGAGCCAATTGCTCCCTCAATGCCTCCGCCGAACCTTCCGCCGCTGCAATTCGCCCCCGCTCCTCCGTAATCTGCTTCGCGATCCAAGTCTGCAGCGACTGCCCATGTTGCCCATTTTCCCCGCCGAAAATGATCTCCACGATCGGGTACACACCCCCGATATTGGCCCCCCACAGCACCGCCACCAAAATGGCGCACGCCGACGATGCTGCCAGCGTCCACGGATAGCGCAAAACCAAACGAAGTGTGCGTCCGAAATTGCTCATCGCCGCTTTCAATCCAGGCTTCCGAACCTGCCAAATGTCTCAAGTCTCCGCCGGGGCGAGGGTTGTACCACAACCGATACCAAGGGCCAAGACAACCAGGCAGATAAGATGGGTTAGCCTGGAAAAGAGGCGAAAAAACGATCGTGGCGACGACCCCTGCCCTCGTTAAGACCTGCCGCCAGGCATTATCGCCCAGCCCAGCCCCATAGTTCCCCTAAACACAAGCGCCGGCGGCCGCCGCACCCGCCCAGCGCTTCCCCCGCCTCTCCCCGCCTCCCGGAGCCATAGCCGCCGGGGCTGTTCGGTCCCTACAGAATCATGTTAACCCGCAGCCCATAGATGAACGCATCGTCCGCGATCGCCCGATTCCCCGGCCGCACGAACTGCACATCCGGTGACACGTTCAGCCAAGGAGTGACCTGAAAGTTGTAGAACGCCTCCACCCCATTCCCATCCTGGGGGTCCAGCACGGCTCGCGGCAACGGCCCAAATTCGTTGCTCGCGCCAACGTAATAGAATCCCAGCCCAAACGTGTCCCCCTTCGCCGTCCGCACCGGGCTGTTCCCTCCGATCCCAGCACTCAAGAAATAACGTATCGGAGTCGGATTGCCATCGCTGATCGAAGCCCGGCCAAACAGTCCCCAACCCTGCTGCGGCTTGTCGGAGTACAACGTAACAAATTGGTCGAACCCATAATAAATCGTGTACGAGTCAGGCAAGGTCGGAAAACCGGTTACCACCGGCTCGGGATACACGCCCGGCGGAGGCGACGCGAATTGCAAATCCGTAAAATCCACGTGCTTCCAAATCCCCCCGATGTGCTGCTCTCCCGGCAGGTTGAAAAAGTTCGTATTGACCCCGATCTCCGCCCCCACGATCACCCCGTCCGCGAACAAGTCGTCCACATTGAAGAAGTCCGCTGTCCGGTCCCTGGGATCGTAAACGAACGTAATCATCTTGCCCCACTCCCGCGGCATCACCGCCCCCGCAGTGAAACTTGTGTAGGGAAGCGCCAGTAAGAATGCCGGATTCGCCACGAACGCCTGGTTCACGAACTGCGTGGTCCCATCCCCCCCGGCGAACAAATCCTGATCGGCCGCTCCCAACACATCCTTCTTCCCCGCATACACGATCAGCTCTTTCGACAACGGCTGCGTCACCACGAAGTTGGTAATGTACGGTGTCCCCGGATCGTCCGGACGCGGGGGCAGCAACGCCGGAAACACCGCCGGTGTCAGTGCCCCAGTGTTCAAACTGACGTTTCCAAACTGCCCAAACCAGTGCTCGGCCCGCACCAGCAGCGAACCCTTCGGCAACCCGCCGAATTTCTCCAGGTCGAAAATCAAGTCGTATTCGCCGTGACCGCTATAGGAGAACTTGTCTCCCCGGCCTAGCGGCAACGGCAGAGCCGGAGGCAAGGGCCCGCTGATGCCGCCGTCGATCCCAAATCCAAACTGTGTCACCCGGCCGGCAAACGTCACCCCGGACTTCTGCAGGTGGGACCGGTGCCCTCCCCAGTCCCCCGTCATCGTCGGACTTGTCCAGAAGTGCCCATCCCGACAGCCTTGGCACTGGCAGGCATGGCTCTGACGCGCGCCGTTTCCGCACGCCGCGCGCCCGCAAGAAAGACATACTTCCCCGCCCGAACAAGTCGGAGCAGCCTGAACGGGGTTACCCTGCTCCTCCAACAGCCCCGCCGGCGGCTCTTCGGCCAGCCCCTCGTTCTCACCGCCAGCCTCACTGGTCTCCAGCCGGGGCACCCCCTCGTCCGCCAGATACTCATACTCCGCCCCCACTCCAGGCGAGAGCGACAACGCGGCCAACAACCCCATCAACCATGAAACGCTGCGAAAACGCATGGCGCCGACTCCGTTCGAAGGTAAGACTCCGCTTATCCTCCTAACTCGGAATCCGCCCGCCGGAGGCTGCATTCAATTCAACCCCGCGTGTCCGCCGGTCTCCCCTCCCCCGCCCACCTTTACCGATTCTGCCGACCACGCCAAAGCCGAAAATTTCGCTTGACATTTGTAGCTAACGGTCCCCTAACAGCACCCGACCGGTAGCGCAAACCTTTCGCCTCAAATCCAACCACCCAGCCTGCCCTGGCCCGCCCGCCCTATTCCTTCCCGCCCCCCTCCCACCGATACGCCGCCACCGCGTTCAACTCCCGCACAAACACCTCCCCCCCACTCACCGCCAGATGCCCCCACGTCGGCGCCTCGCTGATCTTCCGCCGATCCAATAGCTCAAACTTCTCCGGATTCGCCCGAATCAACAGCAACTCCCCCCGCTCGTCCAACGCCAAAATCTTCTCCCCATTCAACACCAGGCTCCAATACTCCCCAAACGGTTCGGTCGTCCATTTCCGCTCCCCGCTCTTCAAGTCAATGCAGGTGAACCGCCGGTTCCGCAAATGCAAATACGCGTGCCCCCCCACTATCACCGGCGTCGACATATACCCTTGCGACTTTTCCGTCCACTCCGCCTCCAGCCGCGGTTTCTCCCCCCCTGTCACCTTGTGCAGAATCGTCTTCCCCCCATACGTGCTCGTCAGCAGTTTTCCCTCGTACATGGTCGGGGTCAAAATGTTCATCCCCCGGAAGGCGTCAATTGGTTGCGACCACAATTCCGCTCCGCTCTCCGGCTCGACGGCTGCCAGCCGCAGCCGTGTCTGCACCAGCAACAACCGCCGGCCTCCCAATTCCGCCAGCACCGGCGACGAAAAAGCGCTCCCCATCATCCCCCCGTCGTCCGACAGCGACCGCCAGATCGTGGCCCCCGTCCGCTTGTCCAGCTTCACGCACGCCGCCCCCGCCTGCACGTACACATACTCCCCATCCACCAATGGCGAGCTCACAAACCCAAATGACGGCAGCGGCGTCTTGAACCGCTCCGTAAAATCTACCCGCCACCGCTCCTGCCCGCTCCCCGCGTCCAGACACGCCAATACGTCCCGCATCCCCGCCACGTACAGCGTTTCGCCATCGCACGTTGGCGTCGACCGTATCCAATCCCCGTTGCTCTTGGCAAAAAAGGGGACGCTTAGCGACCCCTTCCAGACCGCCTTCCACAGCTCTCGCCCCGTCCGCCGATCCAGCGCCCGCACCACCTCGTCCGTCTGCTTGACGGTCTCGGTAACAAACACTCTCTCTCCCACCACGATCGGCCCCGAATAGCTCGGCCCTAATTCGACCCGCCAACTCGGCCGCAAGGCGTCCCCCGCCAACCGATCGGGCCACGCCGGACCGATTACGGTCCCATCCCGCCGCGGGCCGCGCCATTGGTTCCATCCCTCGTCTCCATTC
>JALHPA010000138.1 GCA_022842745.1 Pirellulales bacterium | reverse complement strand
AGCGCCAAATGGGCATTCGCGAACTTCAAATAAGCCCAAGTCGGATCCTGATAGGCGATCTCGCACTTGAACCGCGCGCGATACCAATTCACCGCCTCGGCGATGTCGTTCACGGCGATCGCCACATGGTGCAATGCATCCAATTCGGTCGTGGTCGAGATCTCGGTGGCCATACGATTCCCTGGGTAAAACGCCTCGACCGGACCGGTCCGCACGGCCAGTCCGCCGCAGGCGATTCTTCACTAAAACCTACCGGTTAGGCACATTCGCTTCAACCCGCAAGGTTGCGGCGGCCGATACCCACGGCAGGCGCGCCGCCGGCCGCCACGTTGCAATGCTCCCTTAGTTGCCGCCCTTGTACAGCCCTTCACGTTCCATGCTAGCAGACCGCACATTCCGCTTCAGCCTCCTATTGTCGGCGCTCCTCCCGTTGGGCTGCGCGACGATGAAAGAATCCGATACCTCCCGTACCGGCATCGAGCAGCTATTGATCTCCAGCGCCGCGGACCGGGCATTGGACAAAGTCGATTTTCGGCCCGTCGCCCATGCCAAGGTGTTCGTCGAGACGAAATTCCTCGACTGCGTCGACAAAAACTACATCTTGGTCGCCCTCCACCAGCGCTTGCTCCAAAACCATTGCACTCTGGTGGAAAAAGCCGAAGAATCCGATGTCGTGCTGCAAATCGCCAGCGGCGGCGTCGGCACCGACCGCAACGAGCTGTTTCTGGGCGTCCCCGAAATCCCGCTCGCCCCACCCTCGCCAATCATGATTCCCAAGCTCACCGTCTTCAGCCGCACCAAGGCTATGGGGACGGCCAAACTCACCGTCATCGCCTACGACGCCAAAAGCAAGCAACCGGTCATCAACTCCGGCGCCGCCATCGCCCGCTCCGACCACAAGAATTGGAATGTCCTCGGGGTCGGCGGAACCTACACCGGCAGCGTCCCCGCCGAACTGGCCGCCGCGACCGGCGAAATCGAGTCCATCGGCGCGATCCCCCAATCCCTCGCCGCCCGCTCGGCGGCCCCGCCCCGGTAACGGCTCGTGCTGGAGTCGGGCGGCACGACACGTTTAGACCCAGTGCTTCCGCCGCAACGTCTCCCAGGCCGCGGCGATCTGGGGCGGTGTCATGAGTTGGCTCTTGCGCGTATTCCAAGCACCGATCGAGGCCACGATCCGATCGAGAGTTGCTTCATCGGCGGCAACCTCGTTCTTGACCACCCAGTGGACTGTCGAGAGAAGTTCCATTCCATAGGGCGTTTCATATCCCTCGATCAAATCCGACACCGCCTCAAACCGCCTCTGAGTTTCGGCGTCGTGTTTCAAGAACGCTTCCGCCTGGTTCGCGGCATCGCCAAACAGCGTGATTGGCGTCTCCGGCGAATTGGCGCCGACCCCGTCGCCGTAACCCTCGATGAAGTGCCCGTCAATTCGCTCCAGCACTTTCCGCAAGTTATCCGCGTACGGGCCGTAATGGTGTTTCTGAAACCTTAGCTTCAGATCCTGTCCTGCCGCTTGCATGAAGTAGGCGAGCTTCTGAATCTCCAGCATCGACAACCGATAGGGATAGCCTGGCACCAGGTAGCGATTCATCAAACAGAGCACGGCCGCGCGACCCGACGTCATCGGCGGCCGAGCGGTACGATCCACCATGCCCCGCGGACTCGGCGCTCCCGCGGGCTCGAAGACGACCACCCGGACGTCAGGCAACCCTTCGAACGCCGCCCGGATACGAGGGAAAACCTCGGACCAGCGCAATCCACCATTCCCGCAGCCCAGCGGAGGCAGCGCGATCGACTGGATCCCTCGCTCCTTCACTTCCTTGACCAACGCAAGCAGCCCCGACTCGATATCCTCGATCCTCGACTTTTCGCGCCAATGACGCTTCGTCGGGAAGTTGATGATGTGACGAGGGCCGGTCAGCTCCCGGTTCTCCACGATCAGCATCTTGCCCAAGGCCACTTCCTCATTCGCGCACGCTCTTTCGTACACGCGAAAGTTCTCGGGAAATGCCTTTTTGAATTGCAGGGCGATCCCTTTGCCCATCACGCCCACGGTGTTGACCGTGTTCACAAGGGCTTCGGTATCCGCCTCAAGAAGATTTCCGCGAGTCAACTCAAGCATGGGCTCCCACCAATCCCGCTAATAATACCATGACCGGCGCAATGCCACCCGTGGGTGAAACCACGTCTCTTTCAGAACTTGCTGAACTTCCTGGGCCATTTTCCGGTTGGCCACGCCAATCTCTTGAATGCGTTCCACCGGAAACCAATCGTACACCAAAAACTCCGCCTGTCGCTTCTCCTTGGTCTCTTCCGATCCCGCCCAATACCTGAGCGGCATGACCGACCAATCCACCTGATTTTCGTGCTGTACGCCATCGAAATATTCGGCGTACGCTAACTCCGCATGCCGATTCGTAAAAGCCCATGGGCGGCCGCATTCGATGGCCGCTCCGACGCTACTCACCAGGTGCAGGATCGATTCTTGGCCTCCGTCGTACCCCGCCACGGAGCCTTGATGAATCACGTACAGCATCACGGATCGAGAACAAAAATTGAACGGCACGTACTGCCCAAGCGTTCCCCCAGCGGAGCAAGGGACCGCGCGGCGGAGCCGTCGCTCCTTGATATGCAGGTGGCCGATGTTGGTGGTGCTCAATCCCCGAGATTGTCGCTGCGCGTCGCTCCACAACCTTCGTTCCCCCACGATCGAGGGCAGATTGGACAGGTGGGTGATGTGGTAAATCCGCCGTGCTTCCATCGATTTGCCCAGCTCTCATCGGCAAGGCGCCCGACAGGCTCTCGTTTCGACAGCCGCTGAGGATCGTCGTCTGCCGACGTCAAACCACCAGCGCCTCCACTCCCACCATCGGCTTTCCCGGCCCCTCGGAAGCTGGCGGCCCATCTGACGCTTGCTGCCGCTCGGCCATCGGGGCGCGGTCAGCCAGCGGGGCGTGCTCAGCCATCGGCGCGTCGTCCACGAGCTGGTACCACACGTTTCGCCGCCGCGGAATAAAGCCCAGTTCGGATATCGCCCCCTTGATTTCCTCCAGCGTAAGCTGGTGTACCGTCCCCGCGGCCGACACCACGTTCTCCTCGATCATCAAGCTCCCCATGTCGTTGGCCCCAAACAATAGCGCCAACTGGCCAATCTTCAGCCCCTGCGTCACCCAGCTCGATTGGATGTTGCGAAAGTTGTCCAGGTACAACCGCGCCACCCCCTGCGTCTTCAAATAGTCGAACGCTCCCGCGGCCGGCACGTGCGCCATGTCCGTGTTCTCCGGCTGAAACGTCCAACCGATGAACGCCGTGAATCCCCCCGTTTCGTCCTGCAACTGCCGCAGCCGCTCCAAATGTTCGATCCGCTCCTCCAGCGTCTCGATATGGCCAAACATCATCGTGGCGGTGCTGATGCCTCCCAACCGGTGCCATTCGCGATGCACGTTCAGCCAATCGTCGGTCATCACCTTGCCCCGCGTGATCTCCCCCCGCACCCGGTCGACGAGAATTTCCCCTCCCCCGCCGGGCAAACTCCCCAGCCCCGCCCCCTGCAACCGCTCCAACACCGTCCGCAACGGCAGCTTCGAGACCTTGGTAAAGTGATAAATCTCCGGCGGGCTGAACCCGTGGACGTTCACCCGCGGAAACTCCCGCTTGATCTCCCGCAGCAGTTCCTCGTACCACTCCAGCTTGAACTCCGGGTGCAGCCCCCCTTGCATCAAGATCTGGTCCCCCCCCAGGGCCACCGTCTCGCGTATTTTTTCCAACAACTCCTGGCGATCCAGAACGTACCCCTCGGGACTCTTCGGCCGGCGGTAGAACGCGCAAAAATCGCACACCGCCGTGCAAATATTCGTGTAATTGATATTCCGGTCGATGTTGTACGTCCGATACGGCTCAGGATGTTGCCGCCGGGCAACCCGATCCGCGGCTCGGCCAATCGCCGCCAGGTCGCCGGACCGCAGCAAACGCACCCCCTCCTCCCTAGCCAGCCGTTCGCCCGCCGTCGCCTTATCAAGTATCTCGGTTATGTTCGATTTCACGAGCGCATCTCCACCCAAGCAAATTCCTCTCTGGCCCCCGCAGCCGAGCTCGCCGCTATTTCACCCGCTGCCCCGCCCGCTGCCCCGCCTGCTGTCGCGTCTGCTGTCCCGCCAACTGCCCCACCCGTTGCCGCCGCGTCCACCGGCTTGACATTCTGCCGCGGGGCCAAACGCAGTTCCGCCGCCTTACAGCGAAATAACTCCAACCCCCGCCGTTCCGCTTCCCCCAAGTAAAAGTACAAGTTGTCCCGCAGGTACGACCAGCACTGGGGCACGGTCAGCCCCAAGGCCGCCCCCTCCCGCGCGGCAATCTCCTCTAACCGCGACACTCCCTCGTCCCGCGCCGCCTCGAGCATCTCCCCCAGCCGTCGCTCGGCCGATCCCGCCAGATCGCCCCGCGCCACCCACATCGCAAACACAAACGGTTGACCCGTGTGCCGCCTCCATTCATCCCCCAAATCCCACACCTCCGCAAATTCTCCCCGCGGAGAATGGATCGCCCGGTCGCCAATCAACAGCACCCCGTCGGTCGCCGTTTCTTCCAGCGTTCCTCCCAGCGCCAGCCGGCAAAGCGCCGGCGCAAGTCCAAACCGCTCCTTAAGCAGAATCCTCGCCAAGGCCGCGCTGGTCCGCGAACCCTCGTCCAAGGCCAGCGTCCGAATCTCCCGCGCAGGCGTGCGGCAGAACAGCTTCACGCTCAGCACCGGCCCCCGACAGCCAATGCAGGCGTCCGATACGATCCGATAGCCCGGGTCCTGAAAAAACTCGACCGACGGAATCAGCGCCACGTCCAATTCCCCCGCCGCCAGCCGATCGGCCAGCCGGCTGGGAAAGTCGTATTCAATCCTGGCGTCCCCCGCGCGCTCCGCCAGCCCGCATACCAACGGCTTGGTGTTCAAGTAATTGACCGCGCCAATGCGTAGGACTCGTGTTTTAGCCATGATTCCCTCGCCGCTCGTTGCCACAGGTATAGCCGATTGCCGCTTCCTCGCGAAGCCGCTTCTTGACCAGCCTTCCTGCCGCCGCGCCGCCGCTCCCCAGACTTCCTACCGTGCCGGGCGGCCAGAATTAACGCCCGACTGGCGCAGACCATTCCCCCCAACCGCCCCCTGGGTCGCTCCCGAGTCGTCACGCTAACGAAAACTCCTTCCGCACCCGCGCAAACGTCCCCACGGCAAACTCCAGATCCTCGCGGCTGTGCGCCGCCGAAATTTGCACCCGAATCCGCGCCTTCCCCTCGGGCACCACCGGAAATGAAAAGCCCACCACGTAAATCCCCTCCTCCAACAGCCGGTCGGCCATCCGCGTGGCCAACGCCGCGTCGTACAGCATGATCGGCACGATCGGATGCTCCCCCGGCGGAATTTCAAACCCCGCCGCGGTGATCTGCCCCCGGAAAAATTCCGTGTTCTCCGCCAGCCGGTCGCGCAGTTCGGTCGACCGCGAAAGCATCTCCAGCACCGCCAGGCTCCCCCCCACGATCGGCGGCGCCAGCGTATTGCTGAACAAATACGGCCGCGAGCGTTGCCGCAGATACTGCACGATCTCCCCCCGCCCGCTGGTGTAGCCGCCGCTCGCCCCCCCCAGCGCCTTCCCCAGCGTGCCGGTCAATATATCGATTCGCTCTTGCACCCCGCAGTGCTCGTGCGTACCCCGGCCGCGCCGTCCAAGAAATCCGACCGCGTGCGAATCGTCCACCATCACGAGCGCGTCGTACTTATCCGCCAACTCGCACACGGCCGCCAAATTCGCGATCGTCCCGTCCATCGAAAACACTCCGTCCGTCGCGATCATCCGAAAGCGGGCATCCTTGGCCTCTTTCAGCCGCGCTTCGAGGTCCCCCGGGTCGTTATTGCGATACCGGAATCGCCGCGCTTTGCACAGCCGGATCCCGTCGATGATCGAAGCATGGTTCAGCTCATCGCTGATCACCGCATCGTCCGGACCCAAGAGCGTCTCAAACAGCCCGCCGTTGGCGTCGAAGCACGACGAGTACAAAATCGTGTCGTCCATCCCCAAAAACTCCGATAGCGCCCCCTCAAGCTGCTTATGCGGCGACTGCGTCCCGCAGATAAACCGCACGCTCGCCAGCCCGTATCCCCATTCGTCGAGCGCTCGGTGCGCCGCCGCGATCACGGCGGGATGGTCGGCCAGCCCCAAATAATTGTTCGCGCACAGGTTCAGTACGTCCTTCCGGGCAGTCGTCGCGATGTGCGCCTGCTGCGGCGAGGCGATGATTCGCTCCGCCTTGAAAACGCCCGCTCGGCGGATCTGTTCCAACTGGGCCGCCAGGTGCTCTTGAAAACGCGCACTCATAAGTTACCTGCGAAAAATCCTGTCCAACCCCGTAACAATTTCCGCCCCAAGACGCTCGGTAATGTGGCAGACGGCAGCCAACAAATCAAACGCTCCCAAACCCAACGCGGTCCCGACTATCCCCGGCCTTGCACTGTGCAACACCGGCCAAGTCGCGACCGCGTTGTCTCTTTTTAGTGCCGCCGCCGATTCGCGAATTTCCGCTCCTCGCGGTATTCTATCCCTCGACCGAAAGCGAATCGGATTTTCGGCTCGTCGCCAGATCCGCTCCTGTCTCCACAATTAGGCCTCCCCGCCCATCGTGCCCTTGGTCATCGCCAACGCCGCCGGTTTTTGGGGGGACAACCTCGACGCCCCCCGGCGGCTCGTGGAACGCGCCTCGGTCGACTATCTCACGCTCGACTACCTGGCCGAGCTAACGATGTCGATCCTCGCCGCCAAACGCGACAAAAACCCCCAAGCCGGCTACGCAGACGATTTCCTCACGGTCCTCGCTAGCCTCCTCCCGGCCCTCCGTGCCCAACCCCAGCTCAAAATCGTCACCAACGCCGGCGGGATGAATCCCTTGGCCTGCGTCCGCGCCGCCGCGCGCCTGCTGGCCGATGCCGGCCTGACCGACCTT
>JALHPA010000137.1:5436-7003 GCA_022842745.1 Pirellulales bacterium | reverse complement strand
GCGGAAGTGGTCCTGCATGGACTTGCCTTCCACCAGTTCCGCTTCGTTGTAGTGGTGGAATGCGAGGGGATTGCGGGTTTGGGGACCCTCGTACTTGATCTTTTGGATTTCGGGAAAGGCAGGCATGAGGTTCTCGCGTGGAGGAAAGGCTCGCGTGGGTGGAAAACGGCGATGCAGATAGTGTGGAAAAATCGTACTCCCGCGGGGGACGCGCGCCAATCGGCGGGGGGAAAAGCCGGATTGCCAGGCTGATATCGCCAGCGGGAGGAGTGGGTGGCTCGCAGACCGACGCGGAGGGAGTTAAACATTCCGGCGGGCGCGCGGTTTTGATAAGGTAGGGCGTGCGGGTGGTTTTTGATGTTATCCGTGGAAGAGAGCCGGAGTAGGGAGCGATAAGAAGATGGAAATTGCACGAAATCCGACCCGCGCGGTGCGGATTGGCTCGATTACCGTGGGGGGTGGGTCGCCGATCGCGGTGCAGAGCATGACGGCGACGGCGACGCGCGACGTGGCGGCGACGGCGGCGCAGGCGAACGACTTGCACGCGCACGGGGCGGACGTGGTCCGGATCGCCGTGGACAGCCGGCAGGACGCGGAGGCGCTGGCGGAGATTCGGCGGCGGACGGCGGCCAATCTGGCGGTCGATTTGCAGGAGAATTATCGGCTGGTGCGGGACGTTGCGCCGCACGTGGACAAGGTGCGGTACAACCCGGGGCACCTGTATCATCACGAGCGGGAGAAGCCGTGGCAGGACAAGGTGAAATTGATCGTGGAGACGGCGGGGGAGCACGATACCGCGATTCGGATTGGGGTGAACTGCGGGAGCGTGGATCCAGAGAAGCAGCGGGAGTTTGAATCGCAGGATTCGCTCGCGCCGATGTTGGCGAGCGCGTGGGAACATTGCGAGCTATTGGACCGGCTGGGGTTCACGCGGTACGTGGTGTCGTTGAAGGATTCCGATCCGGCGAAGGTGATCGAGGTCAACCGGCGGTTCGCCGAAGAGCGGCCGGACGTGCCGTTGCATTTGGGAGTGACCGAGGCGGGGCTGCCGCCGGACGGGATCATCAAGACCCGGATTGCATTTGAGCAATTGATCAGCCGGGGGATTGGGGACACGATTCGCGTTTCGCTGACGGTTCCGAACGCACGGAAGTGGGAGGAGATCGAAGCTGGACGTCAGATTCTGAGCGATATCGCCGCGGGGCGGGTGCGGAGCGTGGTGGATTTTGGGCGGCAGTCGTTGAACATCATCAGTTGCCCGAGTTGCTCGCGGGTGGAGAACGAGGCGTTTGTGGAGTTGGCGCAGCAGGTGAAGGAAATGACTCGCTACGCGGAAGAGCACGCGATTACGATCGCCGTGATGGGATGCCGCGTGAATGGTCCGGGGGAGACGGACGACGCCGACTTGGGGCTGTGGTGCGGCCCGAAGCACGTGAATTTGAAGCGGCGTAGCGAGGAACTGGGGGCGTTTCCGTACGACGAGATTCTGGGACGGCTGCGGGAGGAGTTGGATGCGCTGATTGCGCGGCGGACGTCTAGCGTGACGTGAGCGGCGCACGGCCTACTG
>JALHPA010000137.1:0-5426 GCA_022842745.1 Pirellulales bacterium | reverse complement strand
GCAACTCCGCGCGCTTGGCGGCGATGCGCTTGAGGAGGGCTTTTTGGGGGTCGGCGAATTTCTGGATGCCTTCTTCCATGAGGGTTTTTTCCAGGTGCTCGATGTTGACCTGGGCGGCGATTTCTTCGAGGACGGACGCCGGGGGAAGGCGATCGACCTGGCGGGTGAAGGTGCGACCGCTGGCTTGAACGGCGGCGTTGGTGGCGGGGGGGTTGGTCTGGATGTCGCTGCCTGCGAAGGCCTCGACGTATTTCCAGGGGGGATCGTGGGGGTTTTTGACGCCGGTGCTGGCGAAGATCATTTCCTGGGCCAAGGGGGTGGGGTGAGCGGCCCAGAAGCGCTGGTTCTCGGCCCAGATTTGTTTGGCGTTGACTATGCCGACCTGTCCTTGGGACGGGGCGGAGAGGGAGGGGACGTGTTTTTCCGTGTATTGGTCGACGCGGGAAACGAAGATGCTGTAGACGCTTTTGAAGCCGGCGAGGGAGGGGCGGCGCTGGGCGCCGCGCCAGATGGCGTCTCGGGCGGCCTGGTATTGGCGGGGGGAGAAGATGAGGGTGACGTTGAGGATGACGCCGGCGGCGCAGAGATCTTCGAGGGCGGCGAGGCCGGCGGGGGTGGCGGGGACTTTGATCATGCGGTTTTTGTGGCCGGCGGACCATTGTTTGCCGAGGGCGATGTAGCGCGCGACGCGGTCGGCAAGGGGGGGGCCGGACTGGGGATCTTCGAGCAGGGGATCGAGTTCGAAGCTGACGTAGCCGTCGTTGCCTGAGGTCTGTTCCCAGACGGGGCGGAAGACATCCTGGGCGGCGGAGACCAGTTCGTCGGTCAACATCCAGGCGAGGGCCGGGTCGTCCGCGCCTTGGGCGAGCAGTTCGGCTATGCGGGAGTCGAACCGGCCGGTGCCGATGAGATCGGAGACGATGACGGGGTTGGAAGTGGCGCCGGTCGCCCCCAGGGCGCGGTTCGTGCGGACCAGATCGGGGTCGATCGAGTCGAGCCAGACCTTGGTGCCGCAGGCGATCAGGGATTCAAGCGGGGTGGTCATCGATAGCTCCGGTGGATCGAGTGGATGCAGGGGGCATGGCTTGGTTGGATCGGTCCGCAAATGGTAGCCTAGCAGGGGGCGACGGGGGAGAAAACGGGGGGCGAGGTTGGGTGGGGTCGAGGCGAAGGGGCGGAGCCGTGGGAGCGAGACGCGAACGGTGGCATGCGGCGGAGAAACATGGGAGGAGGCGCCAAGATGAACGAGATTGCAGCGTTATTGGGGCGGTTGCGGCGGGAGGTGTGGATCGTGACGGCGGACGACGGGACCCGGCGGGGAGGGTTGACGGCGACGTGGGTCAATCCGGCGTCGATCGATCCTGCGCGACCGACGCTGGTCACGGCGATCGCCCCCAATCACTTTACCGCGGAACTGATCGAGCGGGCGGGGGCGTTTGGGGCGCACTTGCTGCGCGAGGAACAGTCAGGGTGGGCGTTTGACTTCGCGATCGGCTCGGGACGCGACCGGGACAAATTGGCCGGATTGGCGGTGCGGAAGGGAACGACCGGCGCGCCGTTGTTGGAAGGAGCGCTGGCATGGTTCGAGTGCCGGGTGTTCGCGCGGCACGCGCTTGCCGACCGGACCTACTATTGGGCCGACGTGGTAGCGGCCGGCAGCGGCGGGGACGAGGCCCCCTTGCTGGACGCCGCGATGATGGCGAAAGCCACCGATGCGCAGCGCCAAGCGTTATGGGCGGGGCTGACGGCGGACATCGAGGCGCTCCGCGCGGCAGGGGCGCGACCGTAGTCCGGGACTAATGGGTCGAGAAATCAGGAGGCGAATTCGGGCCGGCGGCGTCCAAGCTGGCTTTGCAGCCGCTGCATGATCGAGCTGTGCATTTGGCTGACGCGGCTTTCGGAGAGATCGAGGGTGGCGCCGATCTCCTTCATGGTCAGCTCTTCGTAGTAGTAGAGGATGATGATCAGGCGCTCGTTGCGGTTGAGTCCCTTGGTGACCAGCCGCATGAGGTCGGTCTTTTGGATGCGGCGGGTGGGGTCTTCGCCCTTTTTATCCTCGAGGATGTCGATTTCACGAACGTCTTTGTAGCTGTCGGTTTCGTACCATTTCTTGTTGAGGCTGATGAGGTTCACCGCGCTGGCCTCCAGCATCATTTTTTCCAGCTCGCCGGTGGAGATCTGCATCTGTTCCGACAGTTCTTGCTCGGTCGGCTGGCGGCCGAACTTGGCTTCGAGCGTCTTGATGGCTTCGTTGAGCTTGCTGGCCTTGGAGCGGACGAGGCGCGGCACCCAGTCCATGGTCCGCAGTTCGTCGAGCATGGCCCCGCGGATACGCGGAACGCAGTAGGTCTCGAACTTGACGCCGCGGGACATGTCGAAGGCGTCGATGGCGTCCATCAGGCCGAAGATGCCGGCGGAGACCAGGTCGTCCAGCTCAACCCCTTCGGGGAGGCGGGCCCAGATGCGCTCGCCGTTGTATTTCACTAGCGGCAGATACTGTTCGACGAGCCGATTGCGCAGCTCTTCGTTGGACATATCGGCTTTGTACTTCAGCCACAGTTCCAGAACCTCGTCGCTCGCCAATGCGGTCGCCATACAATCCTCCGTGATGATCTGCCGACGGCGCACATCCGCTGCGCCGCGTTGTTCGTCCAAACGCGCGCTCGGGGGGGCCCTAGCAACGCGGTTTTCGTTCTCAATCGTCACCGCCGGCGGGTTTTACGGCCCGACCGACTCTGGTTGTTTTCCGCCTGCCGCGGTTGTCGTCTTTGCCTGGATATCGGCCAGTAACTGGCTGCGAACCGATTCGTCGACGATGAATTGCGCCAATCGACCGACGATTGCACCAGCGACCGCATAGGCCGCGAGGCAACCGCAGGCAGCGGCAGCGCTTTCCATCAAACCATCTTGGGCCAGCATTGCCCGGCACATGACCGAGGCGAATGCCAGCAATCCCATCACACCTGCGAACTGACGGGCCATGGACTCGGCGAGGAGTTCTCCGTCAGGCTTTTCGCAATCCGCAAAGTTTGCCAGGGGGACGCGCGCCGACGGTCGATCGTAAAGATCGGCATTTGGCGAGCGCCGATTGAATCCATTTTTAGGGAAGTATGGGTCATGGGTTCAAAGGAGTGAGGATTGGGTCAGGCTACCAAATGGGCCGCGCGGGGAGGGGAGCGAAGCGAGACCGCGGGGCGAAGCTCGTCGTCCTGGAGGAGGCGGGCAGCCAGGTCATCGATCGCGGCGGCAAAGGGACCGGCGGCGTCGAAGCGGAACGGCTCGGAGGCCGCCGGGGGAGCGAGGGAGTCGGGATCTTCGGGGAGCCAGCCGGCGGCTTCGAGTTCGAGATTGAGGAACCGGCGGCAGGCGGTGGCCAGGCGGCGGTGGACGTGATCGGCGGCTTCGTCGTGCGGGGCGCGGTTGACGAGCGTTTGAACCGGCGGGCGGTCGGCATCGGCGGTGAAGACCTTGATGCTGGCGTAGGCGTCCATGATGGAGAGGTTGTCGGTGACGGTGGTCAGGAGGACGCGGTCGGCGACGCGCCAGAATCCGCGGACGACCTGGCTTAAGCCGCTGCCGACGTCGAGGACCAGCAGATCGGCGTGTCGGCCCAAGCGGTCCAGCTCGCGGAGGAGCCGTTCCTGGGCCGGGGGGGAGCAATCGGGGACGGAATGGGGGGACCAATTGCCGGGGGCGACCTGGATTCCTGCCGGGCCGCGGACGAGGACTTCGTGAACGGTGCGTCGGGAGGAGAGGACGTCGGCGATGGTTTCGCGGACTTCGAGTCCGCAGATATTGGCGATGTCTGCCCGGTTCATGTCGGCATCGACGAGGACGACGCGGGCGCCGAGCCGTGCGAGGGCGAGGGCGAGGCGGATGGCGACGGTGGTGGTTCCGACGCCCCCTTTCGCGCCGCCGATGACGAGCTTTCGCGGGGGGGGGTACAAGCGTCCCGGATCGGCGAGGGAGCGCTCGCGAACCAAATCTCGCAGACCTTTGGCCTGATCGTGCATCGGGTGAAGGGGCGGTTGGTGGAGTGGGGGTCGGAACGGGGGACGGGTTTTGGAAGTCGGCGGCGGGCGTCGCGGCGATTACAGGCGGCTGAAATCGATTCCCAGGATGAGCCGGGCCAAACGTTTGGCGTCGGCGGGGTGGATGTCTTCAGGGACGTTTTGACCATCGGTCCAATAGCAGAGGGGGAGCTCGCAGGCGCGGAGGAGCGGGAGCAGGTTGCCGAGGCCGGTGGCTTCGTCGAGCTTGGTGAGGATCAACCCGGTCGCACCGACCTGGATGAACTGGCGGGCGGTGCGGGCGAGGGAGGCGGCGCCGCCGACGGCGCTTAAGACGAGATGGACTTCGTCGGGGGCGGCTTCGGCGAGCATGGCGCGGAGTTCCTGGATGCGGACTTCGTCGCGCGGGCTGCGGCCGGCGGTGTCCATGAGGACCAGTTCGAGGTCGCTCATGCGGGCGATGGCGTCGCGCATTTCACGGGGGGTGGAGACGACGGCCATCGGCAGGTCGATGATTTCGGCATAGGTCCGCAATTGTTCGACGGCGGCGATGCGGTAGGTGTCGACGGTGATGAGGCCGACTTTACGGCGATCCTTGAGGCGGAAATTGGCGGCGAGCTTGGCGATGGTGGTCGTTTTGCCGACGCCGGTCGGGCCGACGAGGGCGACGACGCGGCGGCGGCCGGCCGCAGCGCGGATGGGGGGGGCGACGCGGATTTCGGCTTCGATGAGTCGTGCCAGGCGGGCCTTGACGAGGACGGGATCCTCCAGCTCGCCGGGGGGCAATTCGCGGCGAACGCGATCGATCAATTCGCGGGCCAGTTGCTCGTCCAGGTCGGATTCGATCAGGTCGGTGAAGAGGTGGAAGAGGGATTCGGGGACGTCGTGGGCGCCGTGATTGCGGGTGCGACGGCAAAGCTCCTCGACCATGGATTGCAGATCGCTTAAGAGATTTTGTTCGGGGGTCTGGGACGAGGAGGGGGGGGAGAATTCGCCAGTCCGTTCGGCGGGATTTTGGGATTGGAACGAGGCGGCGGTCTGGGGATGGCCGAGGTCGAGGCCGTCGGCCGGGGGGGGCAAGCGGCTGGGAACGATGGCCTGGTCGGCGGCGGTGACTTCGATTTGGCGCAGTCCCAAGAGGAGGCCGAGCAGACCGCCGGCGCGGCGCTCGCGGGTGTGCAGGACGGCGGCGTTTGGCCCCAGGTCCTGGCGCACCAGCTCCAGGGCCTCGTGCATGCTTTTAGCGCGGTAGGTGCGAACTTCCATGCGAGGGATGAAGGGGTGAGGGGGCAATGGATGGGGGGGGCGGTTCCGGCGAGACCGACCGGGGCCGCCGGGGGTTCGTTATTTGACTTCGTGGACGACGCCGACCGATTCGATGTTCGTGTCGCGGGTGATTTCGTTGAAGCTAAGGAC
>JALHPA010000136.1 GCA_022842745.1 Pirellulales bacterium | reverse complement strand
CATGATCGCCGCCGCGGTCAAGAGCAGATTGCGGGTGTTTCTGATTCGGACCGTCGGCGAGTGGAAGTCGTCCTTGGGGTCGCCCTTGATCAACGGCATTACCGCCACGCCGGTTTCAAAACCGCTTAAGCCCAGGGCCAGCTTGGGAAAAATGAGCAGGCTGATGGCGATCATGGTCCCCCAACCGGTCCCGCTCAAAGGAGAATGCTCCAGGTGCCACGTTCCCGCTTGCAGGTTGTCCACCCAGTGGCTGAAAGCGGAGGGATGGGTGAGCAAGTGGAACAATCCGCTGCCGATGACGATGACGTTGAGCAGTAGAAACACCGCCACGATCACCACCGCCAGGCCGATCACCTCCTTGAAGCCCCGCATGAAACTGGCCCCCAACAAAACCAGGATCGCCATCGTCACGATCATCTGCTGCCGGCTTTCGGCCAAATCATGAATCCAGGCCGGCGCGTGCGACCAGTACGGATTGTGGATCATGTGGACCGCGGCGTCGGCGGAGGAGAGGGTTTTGGTGATCACGAAATCGGTGGCGGCGAAACCGAGCAATGTCAGGACCACGAACTTTCCCGTCCAGCCCCGCATCAGCCGCTCCAGCATGGCGATCGAGCCTTGCCCGTGCGGGGACTTCGCGGCCACGTGGGAATAGACCGGCAACGCGCCGAACAGGGTCAACAGCACCAGCACCACCGTCGCCAACGGCGCCAATTGCCCGGCCGCCTCGAACGCGATCGAGGGTTGGTAGCCCAGCGTGCTGAAATAGTCCACCCCCGTCAGACACATCACCCACAACCAGGGGCTTTGGTGTTCGGCGTGCCCGGGGATGTCCGGGGTAAAGGGAGCGAGAGTATGCCCTTCCGGCTGCCCGTTGGACGGGGCCGGATGCTCCTCCACCAATGCCGGGGTGGAATCCGGGGTCGAAGTTTGGTCGTTCAAGGTTTTGTTGGGGTTATTGACCGACTCCCCGCAGCGTCGTCAGGGAACACGATAGCAAATCCCAGTGCCAGCGAAAGTGCCTGCCCTGGTTGAGCGGGGCCGGATTCCTTCCGGCTATCGGCGCCTGGCGCGACACCACAGGGGTCGTTTACCGGGGGTCCGAGGGGAGCGCGCGAAGGTATTCAATTGTGTAAATGCCGGTATCGTGACCGTCGCTAAAGGAGAGCGAATAGGCGTAGTTTCCGACCGGCGTCATCCCCCGCAGAGTCAACGGCGCCAGTTCGGCCGCGGACAGCACGGGCAAAAGCTGTTTGGGGGGCGGGTGCAGGCGGCGATCCTTGCAGGTCGCGCACGGGCAAGCCTCACGCAACTGGCGAATAGTGTGTGACTTGCGCTCACCGTCGCTCCAATCGATCGCCAGCCGGCCGTCGGCGCCAATCGCGAGCTGGACCGGATGGGAAGACATGAATTTGGGCCGGTAGGTGCAACCGCTGGTCAAATCGGGTTCGACAGCCGCGGAAAAAACTCCCGCAGGCAGGTCAAACCAGAATTATACGGTCGCCAGCCGCCGTTTGCAGCCGGGGGAAGGGTGCGGTATTCTGCCCGGATGGAGGATGAATTCCTAGGCACAAAGCGAAGCTGGCTCCCCCCCAGTCCCGAGCGGATGTTCCGCGAGGAGACGGCTTTGCTGGTCGTGGACGTGCAGGAAAAGCTCATTGGGGCGATAGAGAATGGCCCCCGCGTGGTGTGGAACGTCCGGCGGCTGATCGACGGGGCCAAATTGCTTGGCCTGCCGATACTGGCGACCGAGCAATACCCGCAGGGACTGGGCAAGACCGTTTCCTCTCTGGCGGATTTGCTGGAGACGCCGATTGAAAAGACGGCGTTTAGCTGCTGCGGTTCTCCAGCGCTTTGCCAGAAGCTCGAGGCCCTCGACCGGGGCAAAATCTTACTTGCAGGGATCGAAGCGCACGTCTGCGTTCAACAGACGGCGCTGGACTTATTGGCGAATGGCTACCGGGTTTACGTCGCCGTCGATGCCGTGGGTTCCCGCGGCGCTCTCGATCGGCAAACGGCGCTTGAACGGCTGTCATCCGCCGGGGCGACGCTTACCACCACCGAAGCGGCGCTGTTCGAATGGTGCCAAGACTCGGCCGACCCGCAATTCAAGTCCATCAGCCGATTGGTGCGCGAGACGCCGCCGGAATAAGCGCAGCCCCCACCCATTTCTCGCTTCTCGCTACACAGCTTGCTTCTCGTTTTGTCTTCGCGTGCATTTGAGACTCTGACATGCCCTTAGCCGAATTTTCTCTTCCCGCTCCGGTTTTTCCCCCCCCGCGGGTTTTGCTGGGACCGGGACCGAGCGATATTCATCCCCGGGTGCTCGCGGCGCTGGCCGCCGGGACCGTGGGGCATCTCGACCCGTACTACCTGCGGTTGATGAACGACATGCAGGGGATGCTGCGGCGGGTCTTTCGCACGACCAACGAAATGACGCTCGCGGTCAGCGGCACCGGATCCGCCGGCATGGAAGCGGCCGTCGTCAATCTGGTGGAACCGGGGGACAAGGTGCTAGTGTGCGTGAATGGCGTCTTCGGCGGGCGAATGGCCGAAGTGGCCCAACGCGCAGGGGGAGTGGTTGCAAAGATCGAACGGCCCTGGGGTGAGGTGTTCAGCCCCCAGGAGGTCCAAGAGGCAATTGAGAGGGTCCAGCCCCAGATCGTGGGGATCGTCCAGGCTGAGACGTCGACCGGCGCGTGGCAGCCGATCGAAGAGATCGCCCGCATTGCGCGAAAGGCCGGCGCGCTGTTGATTGTCGACGCGGTGACGGCGCTCGGGGGCGTTCCGGTGGAAGTCGACGGGTGGCAGATCGACTGCTGTTACTCCGGCACGCAGAAGTGCTTGAGCTGCCCGCCGGGTCTGGCCCCGATCACGTTTGGCCCGCGGGCGATGGAAAAGATACTTGCCCGGCGGACGAAAGTGCAAAGCTGGTATTTGGATGTGACGCTGCTGGCGCAGTACTGGGGGCAGGATAGGGTCTACCACCACACCGCCCCGATCAATATGACCTACGCCTTGTACGAGGCGTTGCGGCTGGTCTTGGAAGAGGGACTGGAACCGCGGTGGCGGCGGCACGCTTTGCAGCATCGCGCGCTCAAGGCTGGACTGGCCGCGATGGGAATCGGCTACGCCGCGGCCGAGGGGGCTCAATTGCCGACGCTCAACGCCGTCCGCATTCCGACCGGCGTCGACGACGCCGCGGTTCGGCGGAAGCTGCTGGAGCGGTTCGGCATCGAGATCGGCGGCGGCCTCGGGCCATTCAAGGGGCAGGTGTGGCGGATCGGCCTGATGGGGTACGGCGCGCGCGAGGCCAACGTGCTCCTGTTCTTGTCCGCGCTAGAACTACTGCTCGCCGAGCAAGGGCACCGCTTCGACCCCGGGGCGAGCGTAGCCGCCGCCAACAAGGTGTACGCCGCGGCGCAGTGAGCGACTCCTTCGCGAAATGCGCCGTGGCTTTTTTTAGGATTTCACGCTCTAGCTCCGCAAGTCGCAGTTGCCGACGCAACCGTTGGTTCTCCTCTCGGAATTCCTCCAGCGTGGCCTGCTGGCCGCACGGCGGAGGTTGCGGCGCCAGCTTCGCGTGCCATTGCCGCAAACTCTGCTCGCCCACCCCCAACGCCTCGGCCGCCGCCTTGAACGTTTACTTCTCGTCGATCACCAGCCGCACTTTGTCACGCTTGAACTCGTCCGTAAACGTCCGCCGCTGCTTCGGCTCCACCCTCTGCGATTCGTCCATAACTCGAACCTCCTTCGGATACCACTATTCGGCCCCCGCCAGTATCGGAAAGTCCTGGGCTATCGCAACGATCAAGCGATCCAATTTCATGGATCGCAGGCCTCCTTGCGATGTTTCACCGCGGTCACATCGACCGACCGAGCTTGGTCGTCGGTGTCAAAAAGAATGCGATACTCACCGTCCCGTACGCGATAGAGCGTGCCGCCCAGGTGTTTGACGCCATGCGGGCGGGGATTCGTCGACAGTTTCTCGATGGTCTTTGTGACGCTGATTAGTACGATCCGGTTGTTCTTGAGCCGCTTAAGGTCGCGCTTTGCTGACGGACGAATACCGAGTGTGTACACGTCGCCCGCCTTTCACGGATCAAAGTCCCAACTCCCTGCGAAAGTCGGCGTACGAAGTCGACGGTCCTGACTCACGACCGGCAACCGCGTCTTTTATATCCTGCAAGTCTTCGGAGCTCAGCCCAAACTGCCACTCTCCATCCAGAAACACGGCGTACTCGACAGGCGCAGAACCAATCGGGTCCACTCGATACTCATTTGCGGTTGCGGTTATGTCGTCCATGGGGATTGCTGTCCCATTGGCCGGGGGGGTGGACGGGTCCAAAGGCGATCGGACGGGATTCATGGCTTGCTCCTTTCGTCGGCAAGATCTTGACGAGCCCGCCATTTGGCCAATGTCGCTTGCATTGTTTCCACGAAATCGCCCAAGCGTTCCGGATTAACTACAACGCGGGCGACGCACTGGGCCGGGATTTTTCCACCCAGCTTATTTCTGGCTGTCTGCTCGTCCGCAAGATCCTCCAATCGCAAACTCGGCGGGATGATCTCGAAGAATGACAGGTAAATCTCGTCGTCGCCCCCCTGAACAATCATCTGATTGGCAAACACGGTGGCCACACCCTCGGTCTTCCATTCGATGGGCACCGTCAGAACCTTTTGCGGTTCATGGAGTGGTTTTTTTGCCATCTGCCGAGTGCAACCAATAAAAAGCGGCTAGCGCGGACAAATCCGAAGAGGGGGATGGTCCTTAACCATCTTATCATCGGCGAGGGAACCAGCAACGTTTGTAATTCCCTCAATCTCTTCTGCCCCTTGCGTCGTTTCAGGCTAATTCAATCAACCGTACTACTTTCCCCGGCTTGACGGGTTTTTCCTTCGGCTTCTATACTCGTGGATTGCCCGCGCTGCCCTGGGCGGAAGGTCTTGGGCCAGCGGGATTTAAGCGCCGATCCGTGGCGTGCGGCCAACCTGTTGTGGCCCGGCTGAAGGGACTTGGCTCGTGATTTCATTGGGGATTGCATGAAGACTGAGCAGCGTCACAAGCTCGAAACCAACGACCTGGCGGAATGGCTCACGGAGGCCATCGAGCGGATCAAGCCGTATACCAAGGCCATTCTGGGAATCGTCCTGGCCGCGGCGGCCCTGATCACGATCTATTCCCTCTTGGCATCGCGGAGCCGCGAAAAGCAGGCTAAAGCCTGGACCGACTATTACACTGCGCTCGAGCAAGAAACTCCCGAAAAGCGCTTGGAAGCGCTGACAGCCGTCGTCAACAACTATGGTTTGGACGGCCCACCCGCCGCCCAATGGGCCGAGGTCATGTTGGGAGACCTGCAATTGGCCGCTGGCATCAACTCGTTGTTCGTCGACAAACGTTCCGCAACCAAGGAGCTCGAACAGGCGGCCCAGCACTTTCAGGCCGCCGCCGACGTCGCCAAGGATCCGCTGCTGAAGAGCCGCGCCTATTTTGGCCTCGCGAGGACCCAAGAGTCGCTCGGCAAGCTGACCGAAGCGATCGCCAGCTACGAAATGGTCACTGCGGAGGACGACGGCAGCCCTTACGGTCCGTTGGCTACCAGCCGGATCGCCGACCTGAAAAAGAATGGCACCAAGGATTGGTACGCCTGGTTCGTCAAACAAGAACCCGTGGTTCCGAAAGCGTCGGGTCTGCCGGGAGTCCCCGGCGAGCGCCCCCCGTTCGATACCAGCTCTTTGACCGATCCGAGCCTGGGTGAAACGCTCCCCAGCTTCTCGACGATTCCGCCCACGCGCGACAAGTCCGGCGCCCCGCCGACGACCGACGCAACAAGACCCGACGATAGCAAGACTGACGACAGCAAATCCGACCCCTCCAAGACCGACTCCTCCAAGACCGACTCCGCCAAGACCGACTCCGCTAAGACCGATTCCGCCAAGACCGACGAAACGAAGACCGACGCGCCGAAGACAGACTCCGAAAAGTCGGAACCCGGCAAGGATGACGGCGCTAAGGCCGAACCGGCCCCGGCCCCACCCTCCGAATCCAAGTCCGAGGCGCCGGAAAAGAGCGAAGGGGCAACGACGGATCCCTCTGCGACCACGCCGGAATCGAAGGAATCTGCCCCACCCTCGGAAGGCCCGGCGACACCCTCCGCGGAAGGAACGCCGGATGCCTCCGCAGGCAAACCATAGTCGCCCCAACCCAATCTCGCCGGCGACGCCGCAGGGGCAAGTGTTCATTGAGCGGTCCGGTTTAGTCAGCCGGGGGCTTCCGGGCGATGGTCATGTCTAGCGAGCCACAGCCGGGCGAACCGATCGAGCTGATCGTCGAGGAAGCGTTCGCCGGGCACCGCTTGGACGTGTTTCTCGCGCGCAAGCTGCCTCAGTACAGCCGCGTCCACTTGCGCAAGGTGGTCGGCGCGAACGCCGTAACCGTCGACGGCAAACGTGGCAAGGCCGCCTATCGGCTCCAAGGGGGAGAGCGGGTGGCGATCGTCCCTCCCGAGCTGCCCCGCAAGGCCCCCGTGCCGGAAGATCTCCCGCTCTCGATACTTTACGAGGACGACTGGCTAGCCGCCATCGATAAGCCCCCCGGCATGGTTGTCCATCCCGCCAAGGGCCATTGGAAAGGAACGCTGACCAGCGCGCTCCAATTCCACTTCGACCGTCTCAGCGGCGCCGGCGGCCCCACACGCCCCGGAATTGTCCACCGGCTCGATCGCGACACAAGCGGCGTGCTCGTGGTCGCCAAAACCGACCAGGCGCATCTGAAACTCTCCGAGCAATTCGAAAGCCGCACGGTCCAGAAAGAGTACCTGGCCATAACCGTCGGCGCTCCCGACCGGGACCAGGATCGGATCGACCTGCCAATCGGCATCCATCCTTACCAGCGCGAGAAAATGGCGATCCGCAAGGATCACTCCACCAGCCGCCCGGCAATGACGCAGTACGAGGTGCTGGAGCGGTTTCCTGGGTTCGGATTGGTGCGCGTGCTTCCCAAATCA